>NZ_JAQMTM010000139.1:0-9387 GCF_028331085.1 Anabaena sp. CS-542/02 | reverse complement strand
CCTGTTACCTGTTACCTGTTACCTGTTACCTGTTCCCCGTTCCCTGTTCCCTGTTCCCTTTCCTCACTGATAATTTCTCAACTCAATTTCTGTTACCTGTTACCTGTTACCTGTTCCCCGTTCCCTGTTACCTGTTCCCTTTCCTCACTATGATTTAGCTAAAAAACTACCCATATAAATCCACGGTAGTTCTAAGACTGACCGATTATGGATAGAGGTAATAAAGCAACGGACTGATACCCGGTCTAGACTTTGATTAATCTGCTGGAGTTGGGTTTGAATAGGGCGGAAATAGCGCTGGACAACGTGCATATGGCGTTGTTGCCAATTCATTTGTGTTCCATTGGGGCTGTATTTGAGTTGTTTAGCCTCCTGTAGCAAATTACAAAACAGGTCAGCCTTATTTAAGCAAATCACTAAATGTCTGAGTTTAGGACATTCATAGCGAAAAAATTCCCCCCAGCGGTCAAATCGATTACACCACTGCTCTTGAGTCATAAATTCATCTGCATTTACCCCCATGTTGAAGGTCATCCCCCGATGTGGTGGCAGAATCAGGAAAATTCCCTCACTTTCACCGATGGTGTGTAAAATTTTCTGCCATTCCATTTGATTATCACATTGCCAGCTTTTTCGCCATACCTCTCCAGGCGTATCTATCCAGTCTACTGATACTGATTTATTACCAGTAGGTAACCTGACTTCCACATCTAAGGGGCGGTTGTATATGGGCTGCTGTAGGTCTGTGGGTCTGGTTCCTCCTTGTTCATCCATTAAAATAGCTTGCAAAGTTTGATAATCCTGACTGGTGACTTTCACATATTCAGTTTTGGGGTTAGATAACTCCAAAGCTAAATGTGTCTTCCCCGCAGCGCGATCGCCTATATATACTACTCCCACATTTATGGCCTTATACTGATGAAAATAAGTGTATACTATCTGGTAATAGTTGCGATCGCCCCAGTGCTGCTACAAGCAGATCCCTGGGAATATCTTCATTGTTTGTTTGTTTGCGGTTATGGGTTTTACCCATCCTCACCCTCCCCTGAGCAAAGCTACAGGCCTGGACACAATATTACTTTCTTCCTCACAACCGTACTTTTGTGTAAACAAAATCTTTGCATAGACTGTTAAGGTGATTAAGGGGTGTATAAGTAATTTACTTATCAGGAAACCAAACTATGGATAAGAAAGAAAATTCAATTTTACTATTTCTCCTCATCAACGGTATAGTAGTTACAGGGATAGCCTACGGGTGGAGGCAAATCACATCTCTGCCTAGCTGGTACACTCACGGCAGTAGTGAGTCGGTTAATCTGAATCGGGATGACCAGAATGTGCTGGAAGTGAAACTGACTCAATGGGAAGGGGAAAATAACCGGGTGGATATTCCCCTGAATGAAACAGAATTAACTGTGTTAATGAATCAAAGACTAGCCAAAAACCCCAAAACATCGCAAGTATTACAGGCGACAAAAGGACTTAAAGCCAGTATTCAAGAAAATCAGGTAACAGGAGGGGTGGTAGTTCAACCATCCCAGTTACCACACCGGGCGCGGCGGATGGTGCAGCAGGTATTACCCATGGCGGGCGATCGCCCTATTTATATAGGTGTTACCAGTAGTCTAATAGTCCAAAATAGACAAATACACTTAAGTAATAATACGCAATTAAGTCTGGGAAGTGTGAGCCTGTCTTTGGCAGATATTACCAAGGTAACAGGGCTGAGTAAGTCAGAAATTAATCGGCAACTCAACTTAGCTCTGTCTGATGTGGGGTTGAGTGTAGACAGTATTGAGTTTGTCAATGGTGATCTGGTGCTGCGAGGAACCAAGACCGAATTAACCGCCCAAGATATTAACAACCAGGTTGATAGATAGTTAAATAAAATTAAATCCCCTTTAAATCTCTTAAATCCCGTGACTTTTGCCAATTACCCAACTACGCCGGAAAAACCGAGCTAAAGCAGGTTCATCTAAAGATAAATAAATGGGGCGACCGTGGGGACAGGTGCGGGGGTTACGGGTTTGTTGCCATTGGTCGAGTAATCCTTGCATTTGTTCTAAACTCATGGGTGTACCATTGCGAATCGCAGTGCGACAGGCGATCGCTACTTGGGCTGTTTTCAGGTCACCCCCCCAACTTAATTCTAAAATTGCTTCTGCACAGTCTTCACGCTGTTGTAACAGTGCGGGTATGCTGCGAATTGCCCAAAGTTGTTCACCAAAGGGTTCTATATCTAAACCAATAGTTTCCAGTTGTGATACTTGAGCGGAAGAAAGTTGATACATAATGATGGCGGGTTCAATGGGTACTAGTTCCCAGCGATCGCAAATTTGCTCATATAATACTCGCTCATGGGCAATGTGTTGTTCTACTAACCACATACCATGGGGATGTTCTACCACAATATAGGTGTTGCTCAGTTGGGCGATCGCTTTTAAAGGTATTGGCGTATAATTGTCTGTATGGGTGTTTTGGGGGTTAATCTTGTAACCCCCTTTAGTTTCTGCTGCTTTGACTAATTGACTCACCCGTGTATGATGAAAAGACTCTGACATCTGGGCGGAACTGATGCGCAGGGCTTGGTCAATTCCCTGGGTAATTTGTTGTTGCCAATAACCCATCTCATGCAAGTATATTTCATGTTTAGCGGGGTGACGATTCCAGTTAACTTGCGCTGGGGGAACAGTAAGATTTAATAAACAAACAGGATAGCGATCGCGTGGCAATGTCCTGTGAAATGCTGATAAAATGCTTTGCTCTAACTCTGGAGATTTGACCATACGCCCGTTAATTCCCACCCGCACCCAATCAGGACGACGGCGGTGACATCTGTCTGGTAAACCTACGACTAAAGCTAATGCACAGTTGGGGGGGTTGGGTAATTGTAGGTTAAATTCTTGGAGGTCACTATATTGCAGCTGGGGGACAATTTGCGGTAATAGTTGTCCTGTAGTGGCGGCCGCAGAAATAGTAAACCATTGGCGGTCATTTTGCCAAACTTGCCAAGTTACACGGGGATGACACAGGGCGATTTGTTGAATTGCTAGTTGTACCCCTCTGGTTTGCTGGGCGGATGTGGGTAAACCCTGGCGGCGCAGGGTACAATTACCGAACAGGTCAGACACTGTGACCACTGTACCAGGGGCGATGGCCGTGGCAGCAAATTCCACAGGTTGGCCACCATGACCATAAACAACCCGCCAGCCGACATTTGCTCCCGGTGGACGGCTGAGAATTTCTAAATCTGCTAGGGTGGTTAAACTGTGTAAGGCTTCACCCCTAAACCCTAAACTGTTGATTTTCCATAAATCATCAGCAGAGCGAATTTTACTGGTACTGTGTGCTAGGGCGGCTTGTTGCAAATTATCTGCGTCCATTCCGCAACCGTTATCTGCTACCTGTACCCGCCACTGCTGTGGCCATAGGGAAATTATAATCCTTGTTGCCCCTGCGTCTAGGGAATTTTCGACTAATTCCCGCACTACAGCGGCCAAGGAGTCGATCACCTCTCCGGCGGTAATGAGAGATACAATTTCTGTTGATAGGGTTTGAATAGTAGATGCCATAAGTTACAGTTTACGGCAAGAGGCGACCACTGTATAGAATAGGCATTTTTCTTGACAGTCCTACAGAATTTTTGATTCTTTGTAAAGAAACTCAGGTTTTCTCAATATTCTTGATAGATTGCTGGTGAGACAAGACAGCGAGAAATGCTTATGAACAGTGACTTAACGAGTGAGGTTCATGATCTGAAGTTTCGTTTGCAATGGGGACAACCAGGGTTTACCATCATAGATGTGCGCGATCGCCACACTTACAATCAAAGTCGCATCACCGGTGCGATCGCCATTCCCCTAAACGAACTGGTAGAACGAGCTACATCTACACTTCACAAAGATCGCCATATTTATATCTATGGCAATGAAGATACCCAGGCTGGCTATGCAGTACAATTATTGCGCGCAGCTGGGTTTACTAATGTGATTCATATTCATGGCGGTTTGTCAGCTTGGAGAACCGTGGGGGGCGCTACAGAGGGGATAGCTGCTTAAGATTGAGTATTTTGATATTTGTCTAAATCTCTGCGTATTTCCTGCTATATAAATCCTAGACAAGTCTAGACATTTATTTCTTACTTCGATGGGAGCATGGGAGCGGTTATCCCTCAGTAAGCTTTCAAGGTTTAGCCAACCTCGATAAGTTGATTGCTGCGTTTAAATCTCTATCCACCGAATGACCACAACTTCCACAGTTGTAAGTTCTTTCTTTTAGTCTGTTAGTTCAAACCTTGGCGGCGGAAGTCAACCCCACCCTATTTTGAGAGGGTTTTAAGACTTTATCCAGTAGCAATGTCGGCGGGTGATTGTAAGGCCAAGCAAAAGCATGGCGGAAAGCCGCATTTTGGCAGCTTTGCAACTGCTCAAAATCGATTATATCATATGTTAGCAAGTTTTCATACTCAAAGGGTAAGCGCATATTATGTAACCCCGCGTTATCGGTACAGATGGCGATATCTACCCCCGCAGCAAAACAACGGTCAAAAACTAATTTGAGTTGACGTATATCCTCTAATGTCCCGGTTTTCAGGTAAGTTGTGGGACATACTTCTAAACACTGTCCCCGTTGAGCTATCTCCTTTAATAGTTCGGGAAATAACAGGGGGATTTGGATACCGTGACCTATGCGCATGAGGTAGGGTAGTAATTCGGGGTGACAACCGTCTCTAGTTTCATAGAGGTGTCCGGTGGTGTTTAAGCCCTGCGATCGCCCATAATCATATAAGCTTACCCATTCTGCCATCCGTTCATGATAGTAGCGATCGCCCCCAGCCACATCGATAGCACAAACATATTGTTTATTTTGCACTGCTAGGTCAATAATTGCCTGATTCACCTCATAGGGTAAGCGGGTGTGCATACAGAGGATTTGGCTAGTGACAATGGGATATTCTGGTAAATGGCTGGCTTTTCCTACCACTTCCACAATTTCCGCCATTTTCTCAATTCTGGCGCTTTGGCTCAGGTGTTCTGGTGTACGTAAATATGGGGTATAGCGCAGTTCTAAATAAGCTAAATTCTCAAAGATATAAGCCCCCCGCAGTAGGCGATAAATAAAGTAGGGTAAGGTTTCTACTGTTTGCACACTTTCTACTAAGGTGTGTAATTCCAGATATTCATCTAAGGTGTTCCGGGGACGGGTGTAAAATTCTTCAAATTCCCCATACTCAGCAAACTGAGCAATCGAATCTTGACCATGGCGCTCAAAGTACCGCCATAAGACACGGGGAACAACCGAACCGCCCAGGTGTCTATGTAATTCAGCATATAAGGCCATAAGAGCTTTTTTGTAAATATGAATTTTACTAATTGTAACAAAAGCTCCAAAAAAAGAAAGCCTATCGCCCAGGATTACCACTCACAGGGATAGGTTTTTAATATGATCTGTGAGGGCAAGACTTGGAGGACAAGGTAGACAAGGTGACAAGGGAGTAAGACCGTACAATTGATGTACAATTTATCACAGAAAATGACGCTCAACAGTCCATTTCTTGTATAAAATCTTCCTTGTCTACTTTCCCTCCTTGTCTTCGGGATCTTGCCCTCACGACAATGTAAAAAACCTACCCTTGTAAGCCCTTTTTAAGGGGGGTTATGGGGGATCAAGAAGTGTCTAAAATCACCTTATAAAACTTATCAAACATCCTCTAAGATTTCAAATCTTCTTTGCATTTGAGGGCTAACATTTTCAAAGCTCATGGCATTTTCCTGATAATTAAGTAAAATTTGATGTTGATATGCGATCGCTGACGGTGATTTATCTGTTGCTGTTTACACTTAGTGTTATTGTCAAACTGCGGTTAAATTCCTTTGTTTTATTTGTGTAATACCTATGCACTAAACCTATGTGTAATTCATTCCTAGATTATACAGATAGCTGGAAGAACCCTTATTCAACAGACAATAAATAAGGCGCGTTATACTTTGTTAGTTGACGGTTGACGGTTGACGGTTGACTGTTGACTGTCCTTGTGCATTGGCATTGGTGATACAAAATTTGAGCAATTAATGACTCTATTCTTAATAGATAATGAACTTTATCTGGGTAAAACGCAAAAATTGTAAAGTTTTATTGCAGGATTCAACACTTCTGACTTTGTTAATGCACCCAACAAGAAAAGCGATCGCTTAGGATAATATATGATTATGCAATTACTAAAACAGACTCGGTAGAATTATCGCTAAATCTCTTAATATAGCAATCCTAAATGATTCATGAACAATTTCTGTTCCCTGTTCCCTTTCCTCACTGATAATTTCTCAAGTCAAATAGGATGACTATAATAATGAACAGTATTAAATTAACAAAGCGTGTCGGTAAAGATGGTATTCTACATTTAGAAATTCCTGTGGGAATCACAGATAAAGAAGTTGAAATCATGGTTATTTATCAACAAATAGAAATACCAAATATGCAAAAAACACCAGAAGAATTAGGTTGGCCTCCTGGTTTTTTTGAGCAGACCTATGGCAGTTGTCAGGATGACCCCATTGTTATTGATTCTGAGGGTGATTTTGAAGAAAGGGAAGAAATTGTGTGAGGTATTTGCTGGATAGTAATATTTGCGCTCGTTATCTCAATGGTAGGTCACTGGCAATTCGGAAGCGTTTACAATCAACAAATATTGCTGATATTGTGGTGTGTTCTGTGGTCAAGGGTGAGTTATTTTATGGTGCAATAAAAAGCAGTAATCCTGAGAGAACGTTAGCTAGACAGCAAGATTTTCTCAGGTTGTTTGTTTCGCTGCCGTTTGATGATGATGCTGCCCTGATTTACGGAAGAATTCGTGCAGAATTGTCAGCTAATGGGACTCCTATTGGCCCCAATGATTTCCAAATTGCTGCTATTGCAATGGCGAATAATTTAATTTTGGTTACGCATAATACACGGGAATTTATTCGGGTGAATGGTTTGCAGATTGAAGATTGGGAGGAAGAAACTTGATTAAAATTGAGCATATTCCATCTTGGTGTAAGGTACTGCTTGATGAAATATCACAT
Source organism: Anabaena sp. CS-542/02 (assembly GCF_028331085.1). NCBI lineage: Bacteria > Bacillati > Cyanobacteriota > Cyanophyceae > Nostocales > Nostocaceae > Anabaena > Anabaena sp. CS-542/02. The sequence goes on along the minus strand of NZ_JAQMTM010000139.1, from coordinate 2,323 downwards.
CGGATTACTGGTTATTGACGGTTGACGGTTGACTGTTGACTGTCCTTGTGCATTGGCATTGGTGATACAAAATTTGAGCAATTAATGACTCTATTCTTAATAGACAATGAACTTTATCTGGGTAAAACGCAAAAATTGTAAAGTTTTATTGCAGGATTCAACACTTCTGACTTTGTTAATGCACCCAACAAGAAAAGCGATCGCACTAAAATCATCTAAAATTCCCCCCTTGAGAAGGCGCACTTTCACTCTAGTTCCCCCCTTTTTAAGGGGGGTTAGGGGGGATCAAATGCTATTAAATCAGACTTTCACTTACCTTATCATTAAAAACTATTTGCCAGAGTTAATGCACCCAACAAGAAAAGCGCACTAAAATCATCTAAAATTCCCCCCCTTTTTAAGGGGGGTTAGGGGGGATCAGATGCTATTAAATAAATCAGACTTTCACTTACCTTATCATCAAAAATTAGTTGCCATAGCCAAAGAATTACGCAAAAATGCAACAATCCCAGAGAAAAAACTTTGGCAAGAGTATTTACATTTTCTTAAACATCGTTTCTTGAGACAAAGACCAATTGATAACTTTATTGTTGATTTTTATTGTGCTTCTTGTCGGTTAATAATTGAGATTGATGGTGATAGCCATTTTACAGAAGAAGGTCAAGAATATGACCTTGAAAGAACTAAAATTCTAGAGGGTTATGGTTTGACGGTTGTTCGCTTTACTAATGAGCAGGTGATGAATCGTTTTGAGGGGGTTTGTGCTGAAATTGAAAGGTTGTTGATCCCCCCAACCCCCCCTTGAAAAGGGGGGCTAATTCCTCTGGGATGACTGGGTGACAAATCTTTTTAGCCTAAATTTTAGTAAGTTCATTGGGATAAATAAGGCGCATTATAATTTGTTAATGCACCCAACAAGAAAAGCGCACTAAAACTATCTCAAAGTCCCCCCTTGAGAAGGCGCACTTTCACTCTAGTTCCCCCCTTTTTAAGGGGGGTTAGGGGGGATCAAATCCTATTAAATAAATCAGACTTTCACTTACCTTATCATCAAAAATTAGTTGCCACAGTTAATGCACCCAACAAGAAAAGCGCACTAAAACTATCTAAAATTCCCCCCTTGAGAAGGCGCACTTTCACTCTAGTTCCCCCCTTTTTAAGGGGGGTTAGGGGGGATCAATTGTGATGGAAGTATGACCATTGCGGCGGAGTATATTCAGAGCAATCGCTCTGAGAACTGAGAGATTTACCGGAGCATTCCCCAGATGGATGGTGGAATTATCTTCCTTGAGAACCGCATCTTTCTCGTTAACCCACTGGTGGTTTTACCAGGGTATCCTCACGTTTCCGTCCCCTTGCGGGGAAATGGTTATGAAAAACTCCCTTCAAAAAGAGGGACTCCCTGGATTATTCAAAGGTTTCCGTCCCCTTGCGGGGAAATGGTTATGAAAAACTCCTATACAGGGACGGAGATAAAATTCGAGCGATTCTTGTTTCCGTCCCCTTGCGGGGAAATGGTTATGAAAAACCCTATGAAGTGGAAACTGTTGTCATATTTAGTTTTCAAGGTGCGGTTGCGCCAGACTACGGAAATCAGGAAGTAGCAAACCTTTCGCGTAGTGTGACTGAAGAATTTAAACCAGCGAATTAAGCTGATATGATTAATTTAGCAGCAAAACACCAAGGATTCAAGTCATTAATCACAAATTTACTCTTATTCACAAACCGTTCCTCAATCTAATTCCTCCCACCTCCCGGCGACAAATTTTCCCACTGCTTTACATTCTGTAACATTGTGCCGAAAGCTTGCAAAAATAACACTTTCAGCACTTGTATTCCTGCAAAATTCAGACACTGAACTTTACAAAATTAAATAATCCGGCGGTTCATAAGGTGGTGAAGTTCCATAGACTCGCGTTTGCTGCTTGGCTGTACTATCGCGTTTAAATCCCTATCCATTGAATGACCACAACTTCCACAGTTGTAAATTCTTTCTTTTAGTGGCATATCTTGGATATGCCCACAATTTGAGCAGGTCTTACTTGATGGGTAAAATCTATCAGCAATTATAATTTCACCACCAAACTTTTTAGCCTTGTATTCTAACAGGCGCTTAAATTCATAAAAACCACAATCAGCGATTACTTGAGCTAATTTATGATTTGAAATCATCCCAGAAACCTTTAAATCTTCTACTACTATTTTTGCGTGGTTTTTGCATAAGAAAGTAGTGATTTGGTGAAGAGTATTTTTTCTAAGATTAGCTACTCTAGCGTGATGTTTAGCCAGTTGAATTTTAGCTTTGTGTCGGTTATTAGAACCT
>NZ_JAQMTM010000138.1:0-17352 GCF_028331085.1 Anabaena sp. CS-542/02 | reverse complement strand
ACTGAATCCCATCGTTGTAATGTCTTGACTGACACCCCAATTTTCTTTGCAAACTCATGAGGTTTAAACATAAATACACTTATAGGTTTGTAGATAAGTGTATAGGTTTGTCTATTTAATTGTCAACTAGGCTACTACTCCACTGACTACAGCATACAATTTTTCTGGTAAGCGATCGCCCTCATGCAAAATCATCTCTCCTTTGCTGTATCCTTGCACCTGAGTGAAAGGTTGCAATTTTAACTTGTCTGCGGTTTCTAAACCTGCAAACACAATAATTTCTGAGAGTTGTGCTAACGATGCCTGCATGTTAACCTTGTGTTACCAAATTCGGTCGATGTTGAATCCAAGGGTTGGCTGCTTCTAATTGCGCAGCTAGACTAATTAAAGTGGATTCCGCCGCGGGTTTGCCAACTAGCTGTACACTAATAGGTAACCCATTAGTATCAAAACCCACAGGAATTGCTATAGCCGGTTGTCCCGTGGCGTTAGCAGCGGGACAAGGTGCTACCCAGTGAATAATTTTCTGGAATGTCTCTTCTGGAGTTAACTCAGCCCATTCCCCCACCCGAATGGGTGAACGTAAATATACAGGCAACACTAGTACATCTACGGTATCGAAAAACGCCACAATTTGCCTAGCTAAGATTTGCATTTGGGAAACCGCCCGGAGATACTCACCCACAGAACCTATGCGGGAGAAGAGAAAGCGATTCACCGGCTGTAATGCTTCCTGTGGTATTCCTGATGCAGCTACAGCACCTTGCCACACAATTTGAAATGGTTCTACTAACCCACTCAAATCAAGGGACTTCTCTTCTATAGTATGACCTAATTGTGCTAATAATTCTACTGTTTGCATTACCCCTTGCTGACAGTTAGCATCAGCTGATCCCAGGGGGGGGATAGTGGTACTAAAGGCGATGCGTAAATTACCGAGTTTCTCCGTGGTAGCGGCGAGGAAGGAAGTTTGAGGATCTGGTAACCAGTAAGGATCACCTGTGACATAACCAGACATGACATCTAAAAGGGCGGCTGCATCTGCTACCGTCCGGGCGATGGGTCCATTAGTACCAAGTCCAGCTACGGGACTTCCTACGGGTGCATGGGTGACTCTACCCCGTGATGGTTTTATACCCACTAAACCACAGCAAGCGGCGGGACCGCGAATAGAGCCGCCACCGTCGGAACCTTGGGCTATAGCACACAACCCCGCTGCTACCGCTGCAGCAGCACCGCCACTGGAACCGCCGGGGGTGTATTCTAAATTCCAAGGGTTTCTCGCTGGGGGAAATCCTGTAGGTTCGGTGTAAGGAAATGAACCTAGTTCTGAGGTGGCGGTTTTACCCAGGATAATAAATCCAGCTTGTTTAATGCGAGTGACTACGCCATCATCGTACTTAGGGATGTTTTGTAATAAAGCTGGACTCCCATAGGTACAGGGTACACCAGCCACGGCGTTGAGGTCTTTAATGGAAATGGGGACACCGAAAAATGGTGGTAGTTCGGAGGTGGTTGTTAATATTTCTGTTTTAGCCTGAGCATCTGCGATCGCTTGTTCTGCTGTGACTGTAAAATAACTTCCCAGTTGGGGGTTAAACTGCTCAATGCGGTTTAAATATAACTCTACTAATTCCAGGGGTGATACATCCCGACCACGAATCAGCTTGGCTAATTCTAGGGCTGGGGTAAAAGCTAAATCATTGTTATTCATATTTTGACTGATTAAAATATCTATTGATAATTGATAATGATATATAGCAATCCTAAATGATTCATGAACAATTTCTGTTCCCTGTTCCCTGTTCCCTGTTCCCTTTCCTCACTGATAATTTCTCAACTCAAATAGGAGACTATATATAACCTCCTAGTTTGTATTAGGGACAAAAGTCCCCAAAACTATGTATGTTAAACTTGGGTGCGGTCTGTTAAAATCTCGTAACCTGTTTCTGTCACTAAAACCGTATGTTCAAACTGGGCTGATAGAGAATTATCTACAGTTACAGCTGTCCACCTGTCAGACAATATTCTAGTATGCTTAGAACCTGCATTTAAAATTGGTTCAATTGCTAAAGTCATTCCTGCGCGTAGTTTCACATTTGGCATTTCCCGGGTGCGGTAGTTGAAAACTGAAGGTTCTTCGTGTAAATTCCGACCTACACCATGCCCTGTAAATCCTTCCACCACACTAAAACCATTACCTTTTACATGGTCTTCTATGGCTCCAGCTAAGTCAAGTAAATAAGCACCCGCCTTTACCTGTTCAATACCTTTATAAAGTGCTTCTTCTGCAACGCGGATGAGTTTAGCAGCATCTGGGGTGACATCTCCCACGGCGATGGTAATACAAGAATCACCATGAAAACCTTCGTAATAAGCACCGGTATCTACTTTTAACACATCCCCGGTTTGAATTACTTTCTTAGTGCTGGGGATACCATGGACAACTTCATGATTAATACTGGCACAAATGGAACCGGTAAAGCCATGATAGCCTTTAAAGCTGGGTGTAGCGCCCATTTCCCGGATGCGGTTTTCAGCGTAAGCGTCCAAATCAGCTGTAGTCATACCCGGCTTGACCATCTCAGAAATTTCTTTGAGTACGGTAGCTACAATTTTAGCTGATTGCCGCATGGTTTCAATTTCCCGGGGGGATTTAATTTCAATTCCCCGGTGTTGTTTTGGTGTGGTTTGGGGCTGAGTTTTTTGGGAGAGCAGGTTACTGAGAATGTTCATGGAGAGTTTAATAATTACTGATCACTAACTGATATGGCTATAAATTTAAGTTACCTTATTTTTAGCCAAGCCTGGTTTGCGATTGCTGTCATCAGTTACTGTATAGCAATTTCTCCTGTCATTCCTGCTGCTGTATGTCCGGCTATAGAACAGTTTAAGCTATATTTTCCGGGTTTGATGGGCACAAAGAACCATTCTGCTTCTGCACCCGGTTTGAGTTCTAGTTCATGAATTGCGCCTTTGACTTCTACTTTGCCAGCTTCGACTTTTTGCGTCCAGATACCATCAGCAAAATCTTTGGCTGTGAAATAATGTTTTAGTTGGCTGGGATTATTTAGGTGTAATAGATAGCGTTTACCCGGTACAAATTCTAAATGATCTGGTTCAAATTTGAGTTCATTAGCGGAATTACCTAAACTAATCGTAATTTCTCTAGCTGGCTGTTTAAGTAAATTATCTGTAAAATCAGCTGCGATCGCCTGGCTCTGAAGCGCAAAACCAAAGCACAGCAGCAAACATAGTACAGTGAACTGGCGAATTAAACGCAGTACATTAGGTAGAATTGGGTACAATATATTTTGATAAAATTCTGTAAATAACCGAGTCATTGAGTAGTTAAACCAAATTTTGCCAAGGGTATAATATATTAACTAATTTTCACAATCCTCGTTACAAAAAAACCAGAATAATTGTAGCATGGTTTAATACACCCTGTAACTAATCAAGTTGAGCCAGACAGCGAATAAATTCCAGGGGTAAACCATCGGTATCAGCAATAAAAGCTACCTCCCAAATGCGATCGCCTATTTGCTGCTGAGTGGGTTCTAAAAGTACTTTCAGGGGTGGTAACTTCTCCGCACGATTAACACGTGATTGTAAATTTGTCAACCATCCGGGTAAATCTGATGTAATTGTAGTTAAATCAAAAGACAGATGATAATAACCCACATAATGCTCATCGGTAAAAGTATCTGGTGCGGGTTTAGGTTGAGGAATTTGGATTAATTCGATTCTTCCCCCTAAACCTTCCATCCAACAAGCCAGAGTATAGCCTGTGGTGAAGCGCTCACAAACTGTAAACCCTAACAGTTCATAGAATGCGATCGCCCGATGAATATTAGCAGTGCGAATCGAAGCGTGATGCATAATTTAGTCATCCCTCCTCGTAGAGACAATTGATCAATTGTCTCTACATCTGTTACTCAAATAATCGGAAATAGGGATAGCGTACAGGTACACCAGGTTCCTTTTCCAGATCAAAATTAATCACATCCCAGCAGGGATCTTGGGAAGCATTGGGGCTAAAATCCACGGGTAAGCCATATAATCGTGCTGCGGTAGCTTCCGGGTCTCCAGAACGCCAAGGGGTGCTACGTTCTAGATAGCCACTCATCAATTCCTGATAACGTTGAGCAATAATTACCCGTGTTGCCCTGTAACCTTGAGTATACAGCTTATCCAATGCCTCGTGGATTTCAAAGCGAATGCCATCGGGATGGGTATGCTGTCTATACCATTCATTATTCCAGCGTCGCCAATGACGACCAGACTGGAGGTGAACTAACTCTCCATTTTTAGGGTTGGCCTCAAAAGCACCATGACGCGGACACAAATAAGTATCTGTGAGTGTCAGAGCCGGAATAGACTGACGACAGTGGGGACACTGAATGTCAGGGCCAAATATAGGGTACTGCAAGCCTGGGTTCATCATGAAGTGCATAAAAACATATTTTCGTTTTCACCAGCACCAGCGAGTTGGATTTGACACTTCGGCTCCTCTATTGTCGAGGCTTGCTCATTGCTGCAAAGAAACCGAGTTTCAGCGTAAACAATCTTCACTAGCATCTGACTCAGATGAGAGAGCTGACACTGTGATATTCTGGTTGTGCAGCAAGCCTCAAACTTTAGAGCTTCTCCAGTGTTCGGTGGGTACCATATTCATATTCTATCGTGTCTACAACTTCTTACTGGCCATCTCCCGATTTTTCTCAAGCAGCTTTCATCGCTGCTAATGCTATGGTTATAGGTTCGGTAAACATTCAAGCCGGGGCCAGCATTTGGTATGGTGCAGTAGTTAGGGGAGATGTAGAACGCATTGATATTGGGGAATGTACAAACATTCAAGATGGGGCAATTTTACATGGTGACCCTGGTTTACCAACAATTCTAGAACATCATGTCACTATCGGCCATCGCGCCGTGGTACATTCAGCCCACATTGAATATGGCTGCTTGATTGGCATTGGTGCAATTATTTTAGATGGGGTGAGAGTGGGTCATGGTAGCATCATTGGTGCTGGCGCGGTAGTAACTAAGAATGTCCCCCCTCGGTCTCTAGTGGTCGGTGTTCCTGGTAAGGTATTGCGCCCAGTTCCAGAAAACGAAGCCGCAGAACTGATAGAACACGCAGAACGTTACAAAAAGTTAGCTTTAGTTCATGGCGGAACAGGAAATGATCTTGGTTTTGCTCACCAGAAATAGTGCCAAAGATTGTAATATAACTATATATTGGTGATTAGCCTGAAGGCAGCAATGCTTAACATGATTGCAATCCCCGCTGAAACTTGTAATCCCATGGGACTAGCAAAATTTGCCAATTAGGTTAAAAATAAACATGAGAACAGTTCATAAAACTTTAATTTTCACTTAAACGAGGAGTTCTAGATATGGATATCGATTACCGTATAGTCATCGTTCTTGCACCCATTGTCATTGCTGGTAGTTGGGCTGCATTTAACATTGGTGCTGCAGCTTTAAGACAAGTACAAAACTTTTTGAACAAAGAAGCCTAAGTTTAAACAAAATTATCGATAAAATCGGCTGTTTCCCTAATTCAGGACAGTCGTTTTTTGGGGGGTAAATGGGGTATTTGACCCCTTCCCTCATATACCTTGTCGTTCTCATCTGTTTGTGGATATAAATTCTTTACTAAAACCGTTTCAGCATTTTGGCGTTAATCTGGGACTCTCCCGCATTATCAAACTATTGGCTAACCTGGGTAACCCCCATCTGCAAGTTCCGGTAATTCACGTTGCTGGTACTAATGGTAAAGGTTCTGTTTGTGCTTATCTTCACTCTATACTCACTGAAGCTGGTTATCAGACTGGCTGTTATATCTCTCCTCATTTAGTTGATTGGACGGAACGCATTTGTATTAATAAACAGCCAATTACTAGTGAGAAGTTCAGCCAATTAATCTTACAAGTCCAAGATGCTATTCAAGCTGATGATGAGTACCCAACCCAGTTTGAAGTGATTACCGCCGCTGCTTGGTTGTATTTTGCTCAAGCTCAAGTTGATGTCGCAGTCATAGAAGTGGGTTTGGGGGGGCGCTTGGATGCGACCAATGTTTGCTCAGATCCATTAGTAACTATAATTACATCTATTAGCCGGGAACATTGGCAGCAATTAGGTCCGACTGTGGCGGATATTGCTAGGGAAAAAGCAGGTATTATTAAACCGGGGTGTCCGGTTGTGGTGGGGAAATTGCCCCCAGATGCCCAAAAAGTTGTGCGATCGCGTGCCGAAGAATTACAATCCCCTTATATTGCGCCAAAATCTGCTCATGAAATCTCCCCCGGATGGGCTGAATATGAAACTCAGGTAAACTCCTCGGTTATTAAATATCCTCTCCCATTACAGGGGCAAATTCAACTAAATAACTCAGCCTTAGCTTTAGCTGGTGTAGAAATTCTGCAAAACCAGGGTTGGAAGATTTCCCCAGAAGCGATTGTTAACGGGATGAGTAAAACTCAATGGCCCGGACGAATGCAATGGGTGAGTTGGAAAAACCACAAATTATTAATTGATGGCGCTCATAACCCCGCAGCTGCTCAAGCATTAAGAGATTATGTAGACAGTTTACACACCCCTGGGTTAACTTGGGTGATGGGAATGCTTTCTACTAAAGAACATGGAGATATTTTTCAAGCCTTACTGCGATCGCACGACCGATTATATCTAGTTCCAGTCCCAGATCATAGTTCAGCCAACCCCAGAGAATTAGCCCAAATAGCTGTTGAAATTTGTCCAGAATTGTCCAGATGTGAAACCTATCCAGATTTAACATCCGCCCTAGACGCAGCTATTAATGACAAAAATAATCAAGTTGTTTTGTGTGGTTCTCTCTACTTAATCGGTCATTTTTTCAGACAGGGGAGATAGCTCCCCAGCTGTTGAACCAGTCGGGGATGTGGTTAAAATCTCAGACTAGAGCCTATTATTCCATTCTTGCGCCGCATCTTCTACAGCTTGCTCTACAGTTTTTTGACCTAACATAGCTGCTTGTAAATTTTCATAAATCGCCTTTTGTAGACGTTTAGAATCTTTCAAAGTTGGCGTTAAAATCTCCGCTTGTTGCAATTGTTTTGCACTAATCACCCTCGCCCGTTCCACTGTAGAAGCCGTATCAGGGACATTTTGAAAGTAACTATCTGCCAGTGCTTGTTTTGTGGATGGTAAAACATTAGCAGCTTTAGCAAAGGCTAGCTGATTCTCGTCATTGGTGACAAATAAAGTAAACTTAACGGCCGCATCGGGATGTTGACTAGCACGGGGGACAACTAAATTCATCACAGCCACATTCTTTTTACCAGTATCACCGGTAATTTGGGGTGCAATCGCGGAAGCCTTGGCAATTTGGGGAGCATTCCTAGCAATGGTATTGAGAAACTCAGGTCCGGAAGCTAAAAATGCCGTTTGTCCAGACTGGTATAAATCAATGCCATGGCGATGTCCTTGGGTTAAAGCCTCCCTGGGAAGTAACCCCTTTTGATATAAATTCACCCAATATTGAAAAGCTGCTTTACCTTCGGGAGAATTAAAAGCCGCCTTACCCTCCTCATTGACTAGGGTAACGCCCATTTGTACAAATGACTCCAACACCTCACCGGAATCTTGGGGTACAAAAGTGACAAAAAAGGCATATTTACCCGTCTGGTCTTTAATTTTCTGGGCGACATCTGCCAATTCTGTATAGGTTGACGGTACTTTATTGATACCTGCCTGTTGCAATAAATCAGTGTTATAAATATTTAGCCTGGTAGTCAAGTACCAAGGAATACCAAAACTTTTACCATTCAGGGTGCTAGCTTTCCAAATATTCGGTAGATAAGAAGAACGTTCTGCATCAGAAATTTTGGTATCTAAGTCTAACCAAGCATTTCTTCCCGCCAGTTGGGAAGCAAAAACTGGATTGAGATTGACCACATCAGGTGGTGTATTTGCTGAGACAGATGTTAAAATTTTGTTCTCCATTGCCGCCCAGGGCACATCAACCCAGTTGACCTTGATACCAGGATTTTCAGTTTCAAAATTAGCAATCAAACGTTGGAAATAGTCAGTAAATTGAGGTTGGAGTTGCATCGTCCAAAACTCAATAGTAGCTTCTCCTGCCGCAGTTGATTGCGTATTATTATCAATATTGACAGTATTACAACTTACTAAATAACTAGTAAGTAAGCCTACCAATGCCCAAATAACTAGTTGTTTGAATTTTCGCAATCGGATCATTTTAGCCTGATGATTACATTTGCAAGGGGTGAAAAAGTTGTCAAAATCAGTTGCTTAGTCTATCAAAAATTGTCAAGTATCAGTCAGTTGATCATGTTAATCTGCTCTTAACCCATAACCAGGTTGAGATCAAAAGCTGAAAAAATCTGTGGCATTTTTCAGTATTCCGGAAGTTTCTATGTATATTTTGTGGTTTAAATTTACTGAAAAAGCACAAAAAAAACCCGAAATCTATATAAATTAATGGTTTCATCTATCCAGTTCAGGCTACAACACCTTAGAATGATTCATTGAAAAGTGGATCTGATGGGATATACAGGTATTTCTAACATCAATAATCCCAAAGAGCGACTTTTCTAATTCTCTCTAGGGAGAATTAATCAAAGATGCCACACAGTGCAACTGTCTAGAATCTCAAGTAAAGATCAAGGAGTTTGATATGAACAAGGGTGAATTAGTTGATGCAGTGTCTGAAAAGGCTAGTGTTACTAAAAAACAAGCCGATGCTGTGTTAACTGCTGCTTTGGAGACTATTATTGAAGCTGTCTCTTCTGGGGATAAAGTAACATTAGTAGGATTTGGCTCCTTTGAATCACGGGAACGCAAGGCTCGTGAAGGTCGCAACCCCAAAACTAACGAAAAGATGGAAATTCCTGCCACTAGGGTTCCTGCTTTCTCAGCTGGTAAGCTGTTTAGAGAAAAGGTTGCACCCCCAAAAGAACCCAAAGAATAGATAACGTTTTAGGGAACCTCTTACTGATGCAGCAACCAGTTCACGGTGGAAATTTAGCCTGGGCGGCAGCACTAGCTGGCTGTCCACCTGAAGGTATTCTGGATTTTTCTGCCAGCATCAGTCCTTTGGGACCACCAAATAGCGCGATCGCGGCTATTTATTCCCAGATTAGTAATCTTAGGCACTATCCACAACCAGATTACAGTGAACTTAGAGTTGCTTTAGGAGGCTTTCATAAATTACCCTCTGAGTGGATTCTGCCCGGAAATGGTTCAGCGGAATTACTGACTTTAGCCGGGAGAGAGTTAGCGAATTTATCCGCAACATCCTTAGTTACTCCAGCCTTTGGCGATTATTACCGAACACTAACGGCATATAACGCTAACATCCTGGAGTTTCCCCTTTCTTTAACAACTGGACAATGGGAAATAGGAATAAATTCTGGTTCATATCCTTTATCTTCACCAGGAAGTTATGGATTATTGCTAAATAATCCTCATAACCCCACAGGGAGGTTATTCTACAGGGGGGCTATTTTGCCTTATTTAGAGCAATATTCCTTGGTGGTGCTGGATGAGGCATTTATGGATTTTCTCCCCCCCGATGAGGAACAAAGTCTCATTGGAATGGTGCAAGAATATCCAAATCTCGTAGTATTGCGATCGCTAACGAAATTTTACAGTCTCCCCGGACTGAGATTAGGCTATGCGATCGCCCACCCTGACCGTCTGGCTCAATGGCAATCATGGCGAGATCCCTGGCCTGTAAACACCCTAGCTGCTGCCGCCGCCATTGCCGCTATCCAAGATCAAGAGTTTCAAGAGCGCACCTGGAAATGGCTACCACAGGCACGAAACCAACTTTTTCAAGGTTTAACCTCAATTCCAGGTTTGCAGCCTCTAGAAGGCAGTGCTAACTTCCTACTAGTAGCATCACAATCATCAAGTTCTCAATTACAACAACAATTACTCCAGCATCACCAAATTTTAATTCGTGATTGCCTCAGCTTTAAAGAATTAGGCGATCGCTTTTTCCGGGTTGCTGTCCGTTCGGAGTCTGATAACCAACGTCTGCTCACAGCCTTATATTCCTTGACTGTTGACCATTGACCAATAACCAATGACAATTGATTACGACTTAGTAATTATTGGTGGTACTGTTGCCGGACGCTATGCAGCCCTAGTCGCAACCCAACTCAAAGCCACCGTGGCTTTAGTGGAGTCTCAAGTAAATTATGGCTTTAGTCAACATCAAGCCATCAGCCAAGTTGCTAAAATCCTCCATAACCTGAATGATGTTGCTGGCCGGGGAATTCACACCACACAACCATCACTCACCTGGACAGAAACCAGGTTGTATAGTCACGGTGTTATCGACCACATCCAAGCACAAACTTCTCTGGCTAACCTAGCCGCCCTGGGTGTAGATGTCATCCTTGGTACTGGTCAATTTCAATCCTTACCCCATTTAGCCTTTACCGTAAATCAACGCCTATTGCGGGGGCGTACCTACTTACTAGCCACTGGTTCTGTTTTGTACCATCCAGAAATTCAGGGATTACAACCTACTGGTTACTTGACATTATCTAATATTTGGCAGACTCTCAAACAACCAACCTTACCGCAAAATTGGGTAATTATTGGCGGTATTCCCCAAAGTATTGAAGTAGCCCAAACTCTGGCGCGGTTGGGTTGTAGTGTTACCTTAGCCGTGAAATCTGCATCTATTCTCCCCTCCGGCGACCCAGAAATAGCCCACCTGCTCCAAGCACAGTTAGAAGTTGATGGTGTGCGTGTCCTGACTCAAAAACCAGTAACTCAAGTCAAACTAATTGAGGGTAAAAAGTGGGTTCAGGTAGGAAATAAAGCTATTCAAACCGACCAAATCCTAGTAGCAACGGCACAGCAACCAAACCTAGATTACCTGAATTTAGGTGCTGTAGGTGTGAAATGGCGGCAACGTCGCTTACTGCTCAATGATAAATTACAGACTACTAATCCCCGTATTTACGCCTGTGGCGATGTGATTGGGGGTTATGATTTTCCCAATGTTGCTAATTATGAAGCGAGAATCGCTGTCAAAAATGCCTTGTTTTTTCCCAGATTTACAATCAATTATCGCTGCATTCCCTGGGGTCTCAATTCTCATCCCCGGTTAGCGGAAGTCGGTTTAACACAAGCCCAAGCAAAACGCCAATTTCGACCCGATGAGGTTTTAGTTTTACGGCAGTATTATAAATCAATCCCAGCTGCCCAACTCCGAGATGAAACTACAGGTATATGTAAGTTGATTGTACACCGCAATGGGGAAATTTTGGGAGCCTCCATATTGGGGGAGGAAGCGTCGGAGTTAATTAATATAATTGCTTTGGCTATGTCCCGAAAAATTCCCGTTAAACATTTAGCTTCCTTGTCTTGTGTCTATCCCAGCTTTGGCCAGATTATTGAAGATACAGCCACACAGTGGGGTCAGCAAAGGTTAAATACCAATCATGCTTTACAAGATTTTCTCGAAGGCTTTTTTCATTTCCGCCGCGACTGGAATTGGTAATCGGCTTATTTCGGTCGCTGACTATGACGCTTAAAGTTCTTTTCTGTTAGCGATACGCTACCAATTCCTTGGAGGATACCACGACCGATTAAACCTAAACCCCGTCCCACTATTTTAGTGAGCAAAAAAACAATACCGCTACCCACAATAGATAATAATGATTTTAACCGCGGCGCGATCGCATCTCGAAATTCTAGTACCAGTGTCACTAATAGGGGAATACCAGAAAGCTGGGCTAATTCCTGACCACGGGGGGCATAAATTGCAGTTTTGGCAATCCCACGCGGTGCTAATACAAATAGATCATAGGTACTTTCAAATATGGTTTTGGGCTCATTGATATACTTATTTAAACGGTATTTCCATGATAACTCATTGCGGAAGCGTTCTATTTCTCTTGTGGAAATTAAGCGGCTATCATAATAATTCTGTTTAATGTCTTCTACGTCTGCTAAAGAGTTGAGCAATGGTTGCACTACACTATTGGCTACCGAAATCAATAAATTTTCTAAAATTATTAATGCTTGGGATTTCGCATCAGGTGTCCCCGCTGGGTAGGTGGTATTATCAATATGCAAGTCTGTCTGGAATACTAAATAAGAAAATAACTCTACTACTAGGGGTATTTTATTAATTATCTCTGTTTGTACCACCCGATAATTTTGCAGCAATGAATCGACAACTTCTATGTTTTGGTTACCTACTTGTACGCGATAAAATTTCCCAAAGAAATCTGTAATTACTCCTTGCCATAAATCATATAATATTGTGTCTTTTAAGCTTTCTAATTGAGCGACGCTTACTTGAGGAACACGCAATTCATCTAGGTTTTGCGCCAGTTTTTGCAGAATTAAATACAGTAGTTCCCGTCTTTTATCTTCCCGAAAAATATCAATTTCTAAAGCCACATCTGTGACATTTTGTAAAGAAAATTGTAATTTATTCACACATACTGCAAATAAATCAGATTGTAGCGATCGCGGGCTAAGTAGAGGCGCTAAAGTAGGTTCTTCTTTTACCTTCAATCTCACATTCTCACTACTTAATACTGGAATTACAGCCGGTTTCTGCTGTTTGGGTTCTCTTTCCTGTGGCGAAACTAATAACCGACTGATTAACCAACGCGCCGCTAATAGTTCTCGTCTTTTTCCAGCCAGAACAGCTCGATCTATTAACGGTAGCCCAGGGATTTGTAATTGCGTCATCACTGCGCCTAAATCTGCTTCAATGTAAGCAACTCCCGACAAATACCAATTTTTTCGCACCCTAGCCAGGGGAAGAGTAGGTGATGGGGTGATGGAATAATCAGCAGTGGAATCAACGCTTCCCTGTGGAGGAAACCAATAACAACCACCATCTACTACTGCTTCCATAGCAGCGACTAATTCAGGAATAGGAGTACCTTTAGCACAGTAGCCATTAACGCCAGTAGCACGCACGGCTAACAGCAATCCTGGTTCTTGAACAGAACTCAGTAGGAAAATTGGTAGTTTGGGGTATTGGTTTTTGATTTGTTGACACAGTTGTAATCCTTGCTGCTGACTGGAAATAGAGCGACCATTACCTAATTCTAAAACTACCAAATTCAGTTGGTTGGGGTCTTTTTGAGCCAGTTCTGCTAGTATCTGCAAGGCCCTTGTATCTGTTTCTGCTTCCGATATTACTTGGATGTCAGGTAGTGTTGACAAAGCCACCCGTAGTCCTAACCGGAATATGGGGTCTTTCTCAATTAACAATAATTTCAGGGGTTTATGATTCATAAGATATAGTAGGCGGGAAACTCAGTCACAAACCGTACTGATATCGGCCGATGATGGAAACCCCCAAGTCCAGCTTTAACTATTGCAGCCCTCCTGAGTATGACATTCTCGTGGGTTAATTGTCACGCCAATTCTGTGGGAATATTAGTGAAAATCCTGTTAAAAATTATTCTGGTTTTTGGGGATGGCGGTAACCATAAAAGTTAATACTGTATTCAGTAATCCTGACTCCTGTTTGTTTTTCCACCTCACGGATCAATTCTTCGGGTAGTTCTATATGCACATCCAGCAGTTGATTAGTATCAATACAGTTGACATGACTATGGGAATCACTGATATTACCGTATAAACGCCCGTCACAGCGTTCAATACACTCAATGATGCCCTGACTTGATAGGGCTTCTAAATTTTGATAAACAGAAGTGTGACCAATATCTTTACCTTGGTGGCTGAGACGATCATAAATTTCTCTAGCAGAAAGGTGTTCGTTAGCCTGCCACAGCAATTCTAAAATAAAGCGGCGCTGGCGACTGACGCGCATCCCCAAGAGTTGACACCTATCCAGGGCTTCCTCTAGGGAACGAATTGGTTTGGGAGAGATCCAGTGATTTTGCATAGTTAAGTTGGTTAACTATAAGGGTATTTTCCCGATTTTGTCTGGCTCTGGGAATTTACAATTTAATCTGGTGATTGTCCGTTGCTGATTAGGGTTTGTTTGATTACACTCTGCTCTTAAACAAACTCATTACAACTTTAACTTACAATTATAGCAAATGTCCAACCCTAGGCAGGTGTCAAGTTTGCCAAGTTAGACATACACAGGTAAAAAAATAACTGGGTGCAAATGTGCCATCACACCCAGCAAAGCTGGTGATTCTCGATCCTACTTTTGAGCATGACAATTACAATTCAAGTCGATACCGACCACGTTAACAATCTAGATATCTCACCTGCCTTGAAGGTGATTACGCAACTACTCGAAGACAAAGGTATGGCATCCTGGGAACAGCAGTTAAGCTTTAATATCCAATATGCCTTATCACCCGGAGATCCCCGGGAACTTTCAGAAATCCCAGAGTTGCGTCTATGGTTTGTCCGTTTAGATGCTAAATATCCCTGGTTACCATTTTTACTAGATTGGAAATCCGGGGAATTAGCCCGTTATACTGCCATGCTTGTACCACACCAATTCACTGCAAAAGAAGGTATTCAATATAACCCAGAAGCCTTGGAAATATTTCTCATGCACAAAATTTTTATATTAGGTGATTGGCTCAAGGAACAAGGTATCCCCAGCCCATCCCGGTTAAAGTCTATGGCGCAAATGCTGGGTTATGACCTAGATGATGAGTTGTTTGAGATGGTTTGAAAAGCCTACACCTCTTGAGAGGTGTAGGAGGATTTTAGCCGCCCCAAATTTTCTGCAAAACTATTTGGGGTGAAATATCTGCTAATTGTGCCGTTGGTGATTTAATCGCCAGAAACTTATCATTTTTGG
This sequence comes from Anabaena sp. CS-542/02, assembly GCF_028331085.1. Taxonomy (NCBI): domain Bacteria; kingdom Bacillati; phylum Cyanobacteriota; class Cyanophyceae; order Nostocales; family Nostocaceae; genus Anabaena; species Anabaena sp. CS-542/02. The sequence goes on along the minus strand of NZ_JAQMTM010000138.1, from coordinate 2,564 downwards.
GCAACACCAGTTCTGGATCTGTAGAGCCAAACAGGGCAATAGTATAAGTTTGCACTGCTACACTTAGATGAAGTAGTGGATCATCAGTAGATAACATCAAACTTGCTCCCCCAATCATGGCAGTTAATTTGCCAATGTTATCAGGAGAAGTCAGCTTAATCCCAGTGGTTCTTTCCAGCAGTGATCGGCAAACCTGCTCATTTTCAGAGCCGCGAATCACCACCACAGGCAAATCCGGCTGCTTGTGTTGGCATTCTTGAATGATTTGCTCCCAGTGTTTTAGAGGGTAGAGTTGATCTGAACCTGTTTGAGAGATATCACTAGAACCAGCATGAACTAATATGTAGCCTGTGTCATTGATTCCCAAGCGTTTTTGTTCATTTTGTGACCAGTCAATATCTGGTTTAGGCACATTCACTGCTAACTCTGGGCAAGGGGTTTTAATCCCAAAGGGTTGCAGCAAATCGTGGTAAACTGCCGCCATGTACTGGTTGGGTTGGTATGGCACAGAATCAGTCAGAAAACCTGCTCCTTTGCCTTTGTAGCCAACGCGGGTAGGGATTCCAGTTAGCCACAGCAAAAGACCCATTAACCAACTTTCTCCCGGAGTGATCACCGCATCATACTCGCGATCGCGAATCATCCCCACGAAATTACTCCAATCAGCCAGACTATTGCGGTCTGTGTAATCAAAAGTCAGGACATCATTAACTGACTTGCTCACCCGGTAGGCAGCCTTTGACCGGGGTTCCACAACGACATCTAACTGAGCCTTAGGGTAATAACGCCTCAAGTCATCTAGAGTCGGGAAGAAAAGAATTTGGTCGCCAATTCCGCCAGGAACAAGGGCTACTACTCGCATAATATTTATTCACGCGTACTCGCTCTTATTTTAGGTGAATATAGTCATTAGTTATTGATTATTAGTCATTAGTCATTGATGATCAGTTATTAATTGATTGAGGTTTTCTGTGCATTTACTTATTCCATCGGCGGGAATCGGCAAAAGAATGGGAGGAACCCGCAATAAACTCCTCCTGCAAGTGCGATCGCAACCAATTATTGCTTGGACTCTCAAAGCTGCCGCAGCGGCCAGTACAATCAAATGGATAGGGATTATTTCTCAACCGGTTGACTGGCCGGACTTCAAGGCAATTGTCGCCGATCTAAACGTGACTAAACCAGTGGAATTTATTCCTGGCGGTCTCTCCCGTCAAGAATCAGTTTATAATGGCTTGCAGGCGCTTCCAGACACCGCAGAACACGTATTAATTCACGATGGGGCCAGATGTCTGGTGACACCAGACTTACTCAACTCATGCGCCCAAGCCATCCAAGAATGTTCTGGTTTAATTGCTGCAGTCCCAGTGAAAGATACAATTAAAGTCGTAGATAAGCATGGCATCATTCAAACTACCCCCGACCGTCAGCAATTATGGGCAGCACAAACCCCTCAAGGCTTTAATGTTAACTTATTAAAACAGTGCCACGCTCAAGGCCTTCGTCAAGGCTGGGAAGTCACCGATGATGCTGCTTTATTTGAAAGATGCGGTATTGAAGTCCGAATTGTCCCTGGAGAAGAGACAAACTTGAAAGTGACAACTCCCCAAGATTTGGCCATGGCTGAATTTATCCTCAGCCAACGATAATGGGGTGGACATTCCCCAGTGTCAAGGTGCGGGGATCTTTGATTCAATGACCAACGACTAATGACCAATGACTACAGCAACTAAGATAGAAGCGATTCTGTATTTAAAAGGTAAGCCTTTATCCCTGGGTGAAATCGCTGAGTATGCAGGGTGCGATCGCGCTACAGTCGAAGAGGGAATCATGGAACTAATGGATAATTATGCTCACAGAGATAGCGCCTTAGAAATCCTAGAAACCCCCAATGGTTACAGTTTGCAACTGCGCTCTGATTTTCATGACTTAGTACAAAAGCTGATTCCTGTAGAATTAGGATTAGGTGCATTGCGGACTTTAGCCGCCATCGCTTTGAATAACCCCATACTCCAAACTGATTTAATTGAACTACGAGGTTCAGGAGTATATCAACACGTACCGGAACTGGTGGAACTCGGATTTGTGAGGAAACGCCGAGACAATGATTCTCGCTCCTACTCACTACAAGTCACACCGAAGTTTTATCAGTATTTCCAAATTGAAAACTTGCCCCAAATCTTAGAACAGCAGCCCCCGGAAGAACAACTAGAACTAAACCACCAAACCCAAACAAGAGAGCCGCGCGGCTGATTGATATCTGTGTGTAGCCAGTTGTGAAGAACCGTCAAAGGATCACCCTAATTTAGGATTGTGAGCTAGTCCTAAGCTGACTATTTTATAGACAAAACTATACTTATGTTGACAACAATTGACATAAGTGAGTTAAGAAAATCGCCCACTTGATATATAATACGATATCAGGTATTGAATTAAGACTATTGCCAACGCGAAAACCAAGCAATGATAGCGGTAGTCTTTCTTGTAAATCTTAACTTGAGAAATATCGCGTCTGGCTAAGGCGTGCAAGTCTACTAAGGGATAACCGCTCCCATGCTCCCGTT
>NZ_JAQMTM010000137.1:0-24281 GCF_028331085.1 Anabaena sp. CS-542/02 | reverse complement strand
GTTCCTGTTACCCATATTTTGTTCCAACTGCTGGCACTAGAACCCGTAGATAGTATAGTCTTTTTAGAAACGCCGGGTCAGACCACTCATACAGTTGAAATCCAACGTTCAGAATTACAAAATATCCTGCAAAACCAAATGAAGCAACACGAAATCAGTAAACAAATCCCTCCCGATATTGCATAAATGAATTTTGCAGTGGGGAGTAATTAGATACATCTAATTACTCCCCACTGCAAAAAAATAAAAATTTTTAAATTAAAAATTTCAAATTTGTTAATAAAGCCGACTAAGTACATAGTCAGCGATGTTAATTAGTGCCTGGCGTGACTCGGAAGGTGGTAGTACCTCAAGATGATCAACTGCTAACTTGGCATGGTAAGAGGCTAATTCCCTAGCTTGTTGTATACCTTGGCTATCTTGAATCAGATCCAGTGCTTGCTCTAAATCTCCTTGTTGGTCAAACTTCCGTTCTATGAGGACTTCCAGATATGGTTTTTCCCCTAAAGCAAATAAAACGGGTGCAGTAAGATTGCCACTTTTGAGATCAGAACCGGCAGGTTTACCCAGAGTATCTGTTGTACCAGTGAAATCTAAAATGTCATCCACAATCTGAAATGCCAGACCCAGATGACGACCGTAGTTGTATAGATGTTCGGCTGTTTCTGGGGAAACTTCACTAAGTAACCCAGCTGCTTTGGAACTGTTGGCAATTAACGAGGCTGTTTTGTAATAGCTCTTTTTGAGGTAAGTCTCTATTGAGATGCTATTATCAAAACAATTTATTCCTTGCTGGATTTCGCCGGTAGCCAGATCCATAATCACTTCTGAGAGTAGTTTCACCACCTCCAAATTGTCCAAGTTTGCTAAATACCAGGACGACTGGGCGAAGAGAAAATCTCCTGCTAGGACAGCAATGCGATTACCGAACAGACTATGAACAGTAGGCACACCACGTCGCATTTGTGATTCATCTACCACATCGTCATGCACTAAGCTTGCCGTGTGAATCATTTCCGTTATTTCTGCTAGGCGGCGGTGACGCAGCGTTATGTCTTTTTCTAACATTGTGGCCCGCGATATCAGCAAAACAATTGCTGGTCTGATACGCTTTCCCCCAGCTCCGAATAGATGTTCGGCGGCCATAAATAGAATGGGGTGGCGATTTCCAACTAGCTGCTTGAGGTTATCTGCTAGTAGTCGCAGGTCTGCTTCCACAGGGGTAAACAGGGAGGTGGCTGAGGTCATGGATGGGCGGACTCTGGCTTACGTTACGAAAGTTTACATATCCTACACTCATTTTAAGATAACCCTGTGCCTGCGCAAAGTTTTGATCAGATAATACCTGCCTATTTACTCTCTATTCTGGACAAAAACCCAGATGGGTAACAACTAGAATTTGGCTATAACCCTTATGGAAAGGTTCTATAGCCATGCTTCCCACTCAGAAAAATATTTTGTGCATCAGAGCAAATTTTTTTTGAGATTTGTTGTCTACGTCCTCTCATCTCCAGAAATAAATGTGACTTAATATTTTCTGTATATTGTTGAGTATCCACCACGTGTCGTGTTTTATGCCAAGGCTGCATGAGAAAGATATTGCTGTTTTTACCAGAAATTAATTTCTACCAATGGGCACTATAGGTTATCTATCATACATAGATGCCAATATGTTTGATAAATAACAGTTGAACAACATCCATTTATTGATCACCATAGATTGCTAAGTCCTACCAGGTTGATTTTTGCAGATCTAAAAATTTTCAAATTTTGTCCCAAACTTGAGTGAAAACTCAGGAGCATTGTGTTAGGCTAAAATGTATGGATTTTAAATTTTTCAGAACTCATTTTCCAACGGTAAGCAAGTTTTAAGTACTTCTACCTATGTTGTACTGAGTTCTAAAATAATTAGTCGCTTTGAAGTAAGAAAAAGAAAATTATTTCTTCATTCATTCTTTGTGCGGCAATTTAGCCTCCCAATCTGGAGTTTAGCGGTATCCTTATGGTTATTCGCCACGCTATCTTAGCGTTGTTTACTCAACGCTAAGGCTGCTCTGGTCATAGAGGTGCGCCCATAATGCAGACTCAGTAGACTGCTGAGGAGTGCAGTTAGCTTTGCTGTTGAGCAATTTAACTGTTGTGGTGTGTGGTCTGCAAAAAAACAAATTTCAATAGTTATTTAGCTAACCGTAGATAGTTATAACTTTACGGAAGATTTTAGTAGAGCAAACTACAGCCATCAAGGAACCCCTTGGTTGGTTGAATTTCTTCTTAAAAAATTACATATTCCATTCATAGGGGTGCTGCTAGAAAGATGATTTACGGGAAGATGCCTATGTTGACTTTTATTTTAGCCGCGGGATATTTGTTTACAGTTTACTTATTATTAGCGCTGGCCAAGAGAAGTAGTAAACAATCTGCTCCTAGAGATTTACCCATCACTAACTCAGAAAAAGACAAGCAAGATCTCTCAATAACTCATCAGGTGACTGAGGTGGTCAATAGTCAATAGGCTAGCTTTACCAGGCGTGATTATGAAGTCAAAATAATCATCAATCATTAATGACTGCTAAAATTGGAAACTGATGTGTCATTGAAATCAACAAGCTCAACAGTTGGAGTATGGCCTAGCCAGGGGAGACTCGATTGAGCAAATTGTGGTGCAGAACCACTGACCCAGAAGCGAGTAGCTACTGGTGGGTATGTATTGCTTAATCCTAATAGTTCTAACTCTTGGCTACAAGCGGCAACAACGTGAACAGCTGGGTCTACTAGTTTGACTTGAGAGGGGAGGAGCGATCGCAGTACCGGTGCAAGATGTGGATAATGGGTACAACCGTAAACCAAGGTATCAATTTCTTGCTGTATTAACGGCTGTAAATATGACCGTGCCACTTCAGTAGTATAAGGGTCATGAATGCGATTTTGTTCAATCAGTGGCACGAACTCAGGGCAACTAACTTGCCAGACTTGGACATTGGCATCAATTCCCAGAATAGCATGGCGATAGGCATTACTTTTGGCTGTGGCTGGGGTAGCAATGACACCAATACGCTTCCCCTGCTGCACTGCTGCCTTAGCTCCTGGTAGGATAACTCCCAGAATAGGCATACTAAACTCTCTGCGTACTATTTCCAGAGCGAGGGCAGAACTAGTATTACAAGCCATAATCACCATTTTTACACGTTGCTGTTGCATCCAATTCAGGATTTGGCGCACATACTGTAAAATTTCAGCTTGTGAACGAATGCCATAAGGCAAGCGAGCTGTATCTCCAAAATAAATAATAGATTCATTGGGCAGGTGCCGATAAAGTTGTTGTAGGACTGTCAGACCACCCACACCACTGTCAAAAACCCCGATGGGGGCTCGTTGAGGCTCTTGAAGGGCAAAATGGTCAGGATTATTTTCAAAGATGGAGGATGAATACACAGGTAGATATTAATTTCGGGTTGGGGTTATAAAATACCAAATGTAGCAGAAAATTTGTAATTCGTAATGGCTTGCAGCTATCCCTAGACAAGACACACTCTCAGGTATAAATGTACCTAACGTGCTATCCCTCAATGACACACGAAGCCCCATCCGCTGCGGGGTGGGGCACTTCACTTATCTTCGTTGTAGATGTTGGAGAATACCACGAGCGATCGCGTCCGCCATTTGATTTTGGTAAGCTGTGGTTCTGAGTCTAGCAGCATCCTCCGCACCTGTGACAAAACCCACTTCTACCAGAACCGAGGGCATCGTGTTTCTTCTGAGCACATAAAATCTAGCTCGGCGCACCTGTCTATCTCTGATAGTGACATTTTGAATAACGCTGTTATGAATCGAGCGAGCGAGACGCTGACCACTGTCGTGATAATATGTTTCCAAGCCATTGACCTCTGGACGACTCATACTGATGGCATTGGCATGGATACTGACAAATAAATCAGCATTAGCTCGTTCTGCCAAATCCACCCGTCCTTGTAGGCTGACAAAATAGTCAGAATCACGAGTTAATACTGCTTGGACGCCATTTTGCTCCAAAATCGCTGCTACCCTTTTGCTAATGGGCAAAACTACATCGCTTTCGCGCAGTCCGCCAATACCAATTGCCCCTGGGTCTCTACCACCGTGTCCGGGGTCTATCATCACGACAGATCTGGTTTTCCGCGCTGGAGTTGGCGTAGGCTGGCGTGTGGGTTGGGGCGGAGAAGTTGCAGTGGGTAGTTGCCCTTGGGTGGGTAGTGGTAGGGGTGATAAGGCCACTGGCGGGGAAACCACCGTACCGCGACGAGAACCGTGTAATTGCAGAGAAAAAAGCTGGTTGCTGACTTGATTTAGTTCCCCAATTTGTACTCCCGCTGCCGGTTGTACCAATATCACCACTGAATTGTCTTCAGCTTGCAGGCGTACCCGGAGGATGGGACTATTAGCACTAAAATTTGGGCCTGTGACGTTGGCAGCTAACTGAGCATTGGGAATAGTGATTCGGAACAAACCAGAGGATCTATCCCATCGACTATTGGCGTTGAATGTTTTATCTGATCTAATCAGTAACTGCGTATCATTATTACCCAGTTCTATAGCCTGAATTGTTGCTGGCGCTGCTGTAGTTACAGTCAGATTTACATTATTGGCAACTGGCCTGTTGGCTGTTACCGCGGTTCCTGTCTGATGAATGCTGCTAATCTCAGCCTTAGTATTGCGCGAGTTGTGGGAATTATTATTAGCCGGTAATCCGACAACACGAGAGGGCAAAAGAACTAAACCATTGGCGCTACTATTAATTGAGCGCCAATCGGGGCTATCTTTGTCTACCCGCAAGGTCATGCGGACACCAGGTGCTTGGCTGTTTAACGGAGCTAATTCGATCCGACTAATACCATGTCTGTTAACTTCATAATTTTGCTGTGTCAGACTGGGTGACAAACTGGCGTCGGCGATATCCATAAAAATGGTATTGCGATCGCGGCTCCGATTGATTTTCACTTCAGGACTGCCGCCGTTGGTTCGCACAAACAACCCATCTCCTGTTACCAGTAAGTTCTCAATTTGAATTTTCCCTGGTATGGCGCTGGCAATTTGCTTTCCTAGGGACTCCCCAGTCGGGGACAAGAACTCGGGTTTGGTATCACCATCAGAGTCAACAGTGACCACAGTATACATACTTCTGGCAGAAGATTCTGTCTTCTCTGGTGTTGGGCTTGGCAATTTTACCAGCCAGCGACTGCCTCCAACGCTTTCAAATTTCACCTGCTGGGGGTCTAGAGTATACCCAGGACTGAGTTCAACAACTAGGCGCGTTGTTTGTGGATCAAACTGCCCCACCCGGACAACACGAATGGCACCACCGACTTGTTGTGTGGACTGTGGTCGACCGAAGGTCGTTCCGGGCAAATCAATGACCAGACGCGTAGGATCGAATATCAGTTGTGCTTGGGGTTGAACAGGGCTGTTCGTGTTAATCTCCAGACGATTTTGATTGGCATCAAAACGCCAAGATTCCAGTTTTGCTGCTACAGCCGGCGACGATAGTAAGACGATAGTTCCTACTGTACTGGGTAGTAACCAGTGTAATTTCACAATCCTTTCTCCTGATTCGCGTTTATGGGAGCCATCAATATCTCAACATATTGGCTAATCGTCACACTGTTACAACCTAATCTTGATCTTTGTTACTGCTGTGACTTTTGTGCTGGTATAAAGACACAATTAATGGCTGAAATTCCTAATATCACCTCTAACTTTGCCATCCTATTAGGATATAATATTCAAAGCCGCAAATTATTTTAGATGCAACCAGATTACTACCACAATTAACCATACCTTTTTTGTCAATGCTTAGTTGTCAATACTTGACTGAGCCTTTTGATTGCAATTCAGTTTTGTCATGGCTAAAAACTTTTCCGGACTTGCTGAAACCAACATATTAATTAGGTGTAGAGACATTCTCTGGAAACTCCCTACAGTCGTTTTAACATCATCACCAATCGTGTTCATATTACAGTCTCCAAAGACGAGGATTTAGAGATTATGTTTCCTGTAATTGGGGACTGGTTACCTGGTACTGGGGATTTCATATGAGAAACACTGTTTCCCAGACCCTAGGCCCCACTCTTGAGTCCCTCAGGGGTATCACAACACCCCATTTAGGTTTTTGATGAATTGTCCCCAGATTCGGGTTTGCTTTCCTGATTCTTACCATCATTGACAGTAGACATGATCGATTGAGGTTTTTCGACAATTACCGGTGTTGCAGTCACATTGTCCAAAATCAGTTTGTCTGTATCTGCTAGCAAATTATCTGTTTCTGGAAATACTAACCGTAAAAGTGGGGGGGCTAAAAAGGTCGTTAGGATAACCATCATGATAATTGCCGCCCCCAGTGATTTAGAGAGAAGACCGCTAGCAGCACCGACACAGGCAAAGACTAAACCGACCTCACCCGGAGGAATCATTCCTACACCAATTGCTAAACGATTTATTTGGGGTTGACCAAACACACTGAAACCTGTAATTACTTTACCGATAATGGCCACTGTGATCAGGAAAATGTCCATAATTAAACCTTCTCGATTACTGGGAATAGCTGGGTTTAAGACCCCCAAGTCTGTTTTTGCTCCCACAGTCACAAAGAAAATTGGCACTAGGATATCGGCAATAGGTATAACTTGCTTTTCCAATTCCTTGCGTTTATCAGTTTCCTCTAAGAGGATGTTTGGAAAGTCATGATTAGTGTATTAACTATTGCTTGACCCCACCCTAACCCTCCCCTTGTAAGGGGAGGGAATGGATTTTATTGTTTCGGTGTGTTCCCCAATCCTTCCCATTCTCTGTTCCCTGTTCCCTAAGATAAAAATTACCTGTTGAAAACTTATCAAACATCCTCTAAGACTAACCCCGCAGGAAAAGCTCCCAGAATTGCTTATGCTGTGCAAAAATCCTTCTCTTCAGTTTTACTAATTTATGGCAATTAACATAAATGGAAAATATCTGCTCATAAATTATTTTGTGTCTTTAGTCAATGACATCAGGCGTTGCCAGTAAAATTCGGATACTGGGATAACTGAAAGTCTAGGAAGCCGCAGCAACTCAAAATGTTCAAATTCTGCATCTTGCTTGATCTGCTTCAGTTGCAGAGGTACAGAGACTTTTTTCAGTGCCTTGACATCTACAACTAACCGTTTGGGATCGTTTAATGTGGGATCGGCATAAGGGTGACTGACCACCTCTGCTATACCGATAATTTGTCTTTCTTTGCCTGTATGGTAAATTAAGGCTAAGTCGCCAATCAACATATTCCGTATATGTTTGAGCGCTAGGGGATTGTTAACTCCATCCCAAACTGTATTAATATCCTGTTCTAAATTAAAGTAGGAGTATTTTTCGGGTTCAGTTTTCAGCAGCCAGTATGCCATCCAAGAGTCTCCAAAATTTATAATTATTTTTTTTGAGTTTCCCAAAATGTAACCGCTCCTAATTCTGACTATGGCAGTGTCAAAGTCAGAAAATATAAAATGCTGAGTGGATCATAGTTCAGAGCAGAAATGTTGACTTAAGAGTGGACAGTTGACTGCAAACTAGTATATCGGTGTTGTTCCCAGCATCTGTAGAATCTGTTGATAGGAGTGCGAATTTTATGTATGGAGCCGCTTTATCTGCTTCTTGGTTTCCGGGTGCTAATTGTGCTAAAACACTGACATTGTTCTTAATAAGCTGTATAATTTATATTGAACCTGGTTTGGCTCAACACAAGGAAAAATTTTGGCGAACTCTGACAGTGAGCGGTCGCGGTGTGGAAACAATTCCCACCACTTTGTCACAAGTCAGTATGTCTGTGGAGGTTCAGGCTGAAACTGCACAGTCAGCGCAACAGGAAGCGGCTCGCAGAGCATCAGCTGTGGTCGCTTTGCTCAAAACCCGAAATGTAGAAAAATTACAAACTAGTGGTATCCGCCTCAATCCAGTTTATAGTTACACCGATAATGTACAACGAATTACTGGATATACTGCCAATAATACTGTGATGTTTATTATGGCAACTCAGGGCGTCGGTATGCTTTTAGATGAAGCTGTAAAAGTCGGTGCAACGCAAATTAATAGTGTCACTTTTATTGCTAGTGACCAGGCGATCGCCTCAGCTCAAAAACAAGCGCTCAGACAAGCCACCCAAGATGCTCAAGAACAAGCTAATGCTGTTTTGAGTACCCTAGGTTTCCAGTCTCAGGAAGTGGTAAGCATTCAGATTAATGGTGCAACTGCGCCCCCACCTCCCATGTTGGAGCGGGCTGAGGTTGTCAAGTTAGCTAATACAGATTTTTCTACCCCTGTAATTGGTGGTGAACAGCAGGTAGAAGCATCAGTCACACTGCAAATTAGTTACTAATTAAGCATGGAGAATAGGCGAGTATCTTTACCTATTCCCCATCTCAAGTTAGAACTGATCTGAAGGCATATCTGCCATACCGCCTTCTGTATCCCGCTTGGAACCTAACAAATCTAGTTGGTCAACGTGGATAAATGGTGTAGAGCGGTTGAGGCCGGTTTGGCGATCGGTCCAATTATTAAATCTCAAGGAACCTTTAACGGCAATTTGCTTACCCTTGCGGACATAATTCCCCGCCACCTCTGCTGTTTTTCCCCATAGTTCTAAAGTGAACCAGTCAGGTTCATCGCTATTACGGGTTCTGCGATCAACTGCTAATGTTAATCTACACTTAACCGTACCGGACTCGAAATATTTAATATCTGGATCGCTACCTACACGACCAACAAGGGTGACAACGTTAATGCTCATGACTCTAACCTTTGGCTACAAAATTACTGATATATTTTGAGTTTGATCATAGCCAATTTTGAAGTTATGATAAACATGAAAAAATCATCGCATTTATACTACTCAGATACTTAGAGGTATTTCAGATCTAAATACCTCTAAGCTAAACAGTATTAGTGAAATTAGCTTGCTTGCTGGACTCCAGGTGAAAAAAATAATAGAATCGATGATAATTAACTGTAACAGTTTTTAGCAAATCAGTATCGCAAAGAAGGGGCATAGAGACGCGTGGGGCTTTTTAAGAACTTTCGCTCATCGTGGGGTATGGGTATCGACCTTGGTACAGCCAATACCCTAGTTTATGTATCAGGTAAAGGGATTGTACTCCAAGAACCTTCAGTAATTGCCCTGAATCAAAACGAAAAGGTAGCACGTGCGGTGGGAGAGGAAGCTAAAAAAATGATCGGACGTACACCTGAAAATATGATTGCAGTCCGCCCTTTGCGTGATGGTGTAATTGCTGATTTTGATATGGCCGAGCTGATGTTAAAAAACTTTATCCAGCGTGTAAATGAGGGTCATTCTCTGATTTCGCCTCGAATTATCATTGGTATACCTAGTGGTATTACAGGGGTAGAAAGACGGGCTGTCATGGATGCAGCAGCCGAAGCTGGCGCCAGAGAGGTGCATTTAATAGATGAGCCAATGGCTGCAGCAATAGGAGCAGGGCTACCTGTTGCCGAAGCAACAGGTAATATGATTATTGATATTGGTGGCGGGACAACGGAAGTTGCAGTGCTCAGTCTCCAGGGTACTGTAATTAGTGAATCAGTGCGTATCGCTGGTGACGAACTAACTGATTGTATTATCCTATACTTAAAAAAGATTCATAACTTGGTAATCGGAGAACGAACTGCTGAAGAGATCAAAATCCGCATTGGTTCCGCCTATCCTACTAATGATAATAATGATGCCATGATGGAAGTCCGGGGCTTACATTTGCTTTCTGGGTTACCCAGAACTGTGACAGTTAAAGGGGCAGAGATTCGTGAATGTATGTTGGAACCGCTAGCAGTAATTATACAAGCTGTAAAGCGAACACTGGAACGCACGCCCCCAGAATTAGCCTCAGACATTATTGACAGAGGAATTATGTTAGCTGGTGGTGGTGCTTTGCTTAAAGGTATAGATACCTTAATTAGCAATGAGACAGGAATTGTCACCCACATTGCCCCTGATCCTCTCTGTTGCGTCGTATTAGGAACAGGTCGTGTGTTAGAGAACTTTAAACAGCTAGAACGTGTTCTCAGTGGATATTCAAGCCATACGTAGTCATAAATACTCAGATGTTTAGTTTCTGTTTAGCTAGGAATTTACAAGAAGATTAGGTATAGATGGTCACTTTGCGTGGTTGGTGGAATAGTAAACTACTACAAGTTGGTTTAGTAAGTTTAGTAGTGAGTAGTGCTTGGATGTTGAGACAATCTCAGGGTTATTTGCTGTTAGAAATGTATCAATTCCTTAGCAGTCCATTACAAATTCTACAGACCAAACCCAGTTCAGAAGAACTCCTGAATGATGTCCGCTTGTTGGAGTTGGAAACGCGTATAGCTGATTTAGAAAGTCAAAATGAACAACTAAAAAATTTATTAGGTTATATTGAGAGGTCGCCATTCAAATCACGCCCAATTCCAGCGCGGGTAGTGGGGCGTAGTGCTGACCACTGGTGGCAACAAGTGATCCTGAATCGCGGCTCTAATGTAGGCATTAAAGAGGGCTTCATTGTCAAAACTTATGGCGGCTTGGTGGGTTTGGTCGAGACTGTAACTCCTAATACTAGTCGTGTATTGTTAATTAGTGATCTTAATAGTCAAGTTGGTGTCAAAATTAACCGTACTTCATCTCAGGGGATTTTGCGGGGAGATTCTTCCGCGCAAGCGGTGCTGGAGTTTTATGAAAAAGTGCCAAATGTTCAGGTAGGTGATTTAGTATCTACATCTCCCTACAGTCAGAAATTTCCGCCTGGTGTGCCGGTAGGACGAGTTAAGTCTCTAGATTTGCAGCAATCTGTAGCATCAGTGGCAAAAGTTGAGCTTTTTCCGCCGATAGCTTCATTAGATTGGGTAGCGGTATATCCGTTCGTACAGCAGAAGGATTAGGTATTGAGTTTAAATCCCAGAATTATATGCCAGGTGCTAGACTTTAGTATCCCGTAGCTGACAAAGCCGGAATTGACAACCAAAACTTGAGTTAGATTGAGTTAAAAAGATGCCTTCATTTAGCGGTAGCAGGCATAACAAGCCAAGAGCGCTACAACGAAAGTTAAAAATTTTATATAAGCCTCTTGCTCATTGGCATCCCCTTACACGTCAACTGCTAAATTGGGTAGTAACGGTTGCGTCTGTGCTGTTTTGTTTGCTGATGTTACCAACGCGGTTTGTTGGTATGGAATTATTGGGTATTGGGCCCAACTGGCTGTTAATTTGGGTGGTTTCCTGGAGTGTCAAGCGATCATTCTGGGAAGGAATGTTAGCTGGTATGGTGCTGGGACTACTTCAAGATGCTATGACCTCACCTCACCCTACCCATGTGATTACTCTGGTTTGTGTGGGGGGGTTGACTAGTTTGCTACAAAAGCCGCGTTTTATCCAAGAAGATTTTATTTCTATTGCTTTAATTGTCTTTGTGATGGCAGTTGTGGCGGAAACTATCTTTGGACTACAGTTAACTTGGATGAACAATGCCGACGGCGGGCAAAGCCTACGCAAAGTGCAATATATTTGGTCATATTATCAACGTGTATCTCTGGCTTCTGCCATTCTCAGTAGTCTGTGGGCACCTATAGTTTATTATCCCTTAAACCTTTGGTGGCAGAAGATAAAGTTATTAGAGCAGGGGTAGAAATTCCAGTTTGGGCAATCCCCAATTTTTCACGACTTTGGTTGACCTCTCCGTTAACCTAAGCATGAGAGTCACTCCTCATGCTCGCCTTCAAAACCGTGCCTGATGTTTTCACATCACACGGATCCTCTCCAAATTAACCCTTGTCATCGGTACTAAACTGAGTTGAAAGTTTGCCGATACCACCGTGTATGTAGAAAGCATAAATTAGCTTTATATGCAGTGCAACAAGATAAAACAATTACCGCTTTAATTGAAGAATGGATAGATCGTCTAAAACTTGACAGCGGGAAAGCGGGCTAAAGCCTGTATCGTCGTTTTCATCCCTTGGCTAAAGCCGAGGGGCTTTCAACCTACATCTTTGTAACAATAGCTAGCGTGCAAAATATTGAAATTACCGCCCAAAATTATGGATAATTCGCGTGAAACTTACCCTATTGTATCTCTAGCCCATAATCATCAGGACAATGGGCTGATATTACGAACTGAGAAGTCAGCCCTGGCGCTTTCGCCAGTTGAATCGAATTCACCAGAGAAACCCAGAATAGGCAGTGACTTTGACCGGGCTATGATGCAACGGTGTTTGGTACTGGCTGGACGTGCTTTGGGACGGACTTCACCTAATCCTCTAGTGGGGGCGGTTGTTGTCAAAAACGGAAATATTGTTGGGGAAGGATTTCATCCCGGAGCAGGTCAGCCCCATGCAGAAGTTTTTGCCTTGAAAGCGGCGGGTTTTGGCGCGGACTCAACTCAAGAGAATCACGCTCGTGGTGCCACAGTTTACGTTAATCTGGAACCTTGTAATCATTACGGACGTACTCCCCCTTGTTCGGAGGCCTTAATCGCGGCTGGTGTTGCTAAAGTAGTTGTGGGTATAGTTGACCCCAATCCTTTGGTTGGTGGAGGAGGTATTGCTCGTTTACGTGCTGCTGGTGTACAGGTAGTTGTGGGGGTAGAAGCCGAAGCCTGTTATCAGATAAATGAAGCTTTTATCCATCGCATTTTATATAAACGACCTTTAGGGATTTTGAAATATGCCATGACTTTAGATGGTAAAATTGCTACTAGCTCTGGTCACAGTGCTTGGGTGACAAACCAAGATGCCCGTAGTCAAGTTCATCAACTACGGGCAGGTTGTGATGCCATAATTGTCGGTGGCAATACAGTCCGAAAAGATAATCCTTACTTAACCAGTCATCAAGTAGGATCCCATAATCCCCTGCGGGTGGTGATGAGTCGTCAGATCAACTTACCTCAAGATGCCCACCTGTGGGACACTGCTGAGGCTAACACTTTGGTGTTGACAGAGCCGGGAAGCTCGCCTGATTTCCAACATTTCTTACGCCAAAAAGGGGTTGAAGTTGTAGAGTTAGCATCCCTGACCCCACACCTTGTCATGAACCATTTATACGAGCGCGGTTTTTGTAGCGTTTTATGGGAGTGTGGCGGTACTTTGGCCGCAAGTGCGATCGCTCAAGGTGCGATACAAAAGATTCTGGCTTTTATTGCTCCTAAAATCATTGGTGGTAGTCATGCCCCTACACCTGTAGGTGACTTGGGTTTGACGATGATGAACACAGCTCTGAATTTAGAAAGGGTTAGTTGGCGGGTCGTCGGGTCTGATTGCCTAGTTGAAGGTTATTTACCGCAAAAAAACTCATAGTTAACAGTTCACAGTCAATAGTTAGGACTATTGGCTGTGTCATTTGTGAGAATGTCAACTCTAACACTGTCGCTCATAAGCAATATCCCGTATCAGATTCAGCCGAGATTGGATGTAATCACTGAGGTAATCGGCTTCTTGGGGATCTAATAACGCTTGCTTTGTAGTTTGTTTTACCAGCCATTGCACCAAGCTAGCATCGTCCATCTGCAATAAGATCCTGGTTTGAGAATTTTCTACCACAGACCAAAGCTGACGCAGAATTTTAGGAGTCATTAAGACCTCAAGTTTATCATTAGCTTAGCTTTCCTTAGATTACACAATTTAGTCCGCAGATTACGGCTCAATATACAAGCTGAGACAAGTATTATTAAAAACTTAATAGAAGGATTTATAACTTTATGAAGATTAATTATTCCTTGATGGAAAGATTTAACAAAAAGTTACTCAAAAAGTATTTTTATTATGCTATTTATGATGAATAGCTGTTGTCTTCAGTTTCTGGCTATTAGTTTACTATTAACCACTATAGCTGTTCTTCTCTAGGTGATGTATCTGAAATAGTTAATTGACCACATATTTGTACAGATAAACACAGATATTTTTCTACCTGATGAAACTGGGAAGCTATATATAGCTCATTTGTGGGATTATACTCAATTTTTAGAGATTGGCGAAGTATTTGGGTTCATTTATTGATTCTTAAAAACCAAAAACCCCGGTGGTCAACCGGGGTGTTAAAGCCTGGAATATTTAACCAGGACTACCACAACTATAGCAGTTCCTACTTTTTTTACCTGCTAAATTCGAGCATCTTGCGGAGATTTATAGAGGATTTCGCCCAGATAAGATGATAAAACCGACAGAATCAAGTCGAATCTGGGGCTGATGAATTCCCTCTAAAATGGCCGCACTCAATGCCATTTCTATTTTTAATTCTTCGTCCAGTGCTGAATCTTGCTTTTGCCGATTTAGTCGCAGTTGTAATTGCTGTACTTTTTTGTTTAATTTCTGCTTGGCGACTGGAGCAGATTGTTGGTATAATTTTATGAATTTACGATGCTGTAGCAATAATTCTCGAGAACGATGACGCGCTTCATAACAAAAATCCTTCCACTGGCTAGGCTCGACAAAAGTATCAATCACTCCTAAGCGTTCTTTTGCCAAATTATAATCCCGATATTGATCATTTTTCCTATCTTTGTAAGGTCGTTGTAGGATATTTAAGAGTGATTGATCTTCAACCATACTGATGGAATTATTGCGACCATCTATAAAGATGGTTTCTAACAATGGGGGAAATAAAGCATCAACACGCCGTTTCAAAGTTTCGTATTGGTAATTATCGAGTTTGTTGGTTGTTAAAACCTGCTTGACAGCTTCTAAATTTGCTTCGACTACATAATTACATCGGAAACCAAACCATTCCTTACCTGCTGTGGCATTCCAAGATTCATCGGTGCGCCATAGAGCAAAAGCTTTACCTCTATCATCCCAGTTTATATAGCTGACGAGTGCTTCTACTAATCCTTCCCCGCTCCGAAATAGTTTAATACCTGAATTCTGGTTGGCGACCCGGCGATTGTAAGTACCAAATTGTTCTGTATTATGATTAGCGAAGTAAGTTTTCAACTCATCTACAGAAACCAAAGTGCGGGTTGTTGGTTGATAACGCTTAATTTCTCCGGAATTGGGATTATTAACTGACTTGAATCCTAATGCATCACACATCCAGCCTTCAATTGCTTGTTTAATTCCTAGGTGATTACCATCATAATCATCTAGATATTGAAAATACTTGCTAGTATTTTCATCGAGAATATCAATTTCATCAAGAGCAGTTTGCTCACTGATTTTCAAGGTTTCGGCGGTTATTTGTTGCTGAATCGGGTCCATCATGGCTAATAATCCCGCAGCACTTGATTTGAACAAAGCTGTTTCTAATTCTGGGAGTTTCTCATCTACGTAAAATTGTAGACTGGCTATTGATTGCCCAAAAACACCAAACCCATTTTTCAGAAGTTGATACCAAGCATTGTGTTGACTTTCTTCCAAGAATGGCCCAATCAATGCAAAAGATTGAACTCCAATTTTGCTGCCAATGCGGTCAAATCTGCCAATTCTTTGCTCTAATTGATTAGGTGACCAAGGCAGGTCAAAGTGAATGAAGCAGTCGGCAAATTGCAGGTTAAGTCCTTCTTCCCCAGAGCGATCGCACACTAAAATAAAACAGTCGGGGTTATTCTGGAATCGAGTTAAATTTTGGGCAACTTTTTCTCGTGGTTCACCAAATTGATAGCTGGCGACTGTTTCTGCACCAAAGCTATGAGATAAACGTTGGACAATTTGTCGGCAGGATTGTACAAAACTGGTAAATACAACAATCTTTGGTAAAACATCCCCAGGCATGGGGCGGCGAATTCTGTGCTGTATCCTGGTGATTAATTCTGCCTTATTTCTGCGAACACTGCTGGGGATTTTGAAGTGTGTAGCTAGCTGATTGAGTAGCACTGTGTTTAAATTTTCTGTGCGTTCCCCTTCATCTAGAGGTTGACGCAGGATTTTTAAACAGGATTGTAAAATTTCTTCTTCGCCTGGGAATTTAGGGGTTGTAGTTAAGATGCGAAGATCATTTTCTGGAAACTCTGGGATAACTTGAGGTGGGGTTTTACCTGTTAGGCGTGTGGTAACTACCTGTTCTAAAATCCCTAACCAAGTACCAGAAGCTAGAAATAACAATAGAAAAATTCGTTGATATTGCTGCTCTTGAGGGGCGACGGTACGCCATTGTTCCATCAGTTGGTGAATATCAAGGGATCGCTCGTCTAAATCATATTCTTCTTTTGGTGTCAAATCCCGATCAAATATTACATCTTCCACCGCAGCGCGACGATTACGAAGTATACGACGATGCAGCCGATAGGTTTCGCTAACGTGGGTACGAATAGCTCGGATAATTTCATCTTTCTGAGCAGGTTGAGCTTTTAAGCAATTTTCTAAATTGTTTAAAAGGTTGATGACATACTCATCCTCAGCCAACAGATTTCGTAGTTCCTGGAGGTGAGTTGTGAGAACATCTACATTATTTGCACCTCCTGTCAAGCCGAGGAGAACTGTACCAATTTCCCGACAATTTTGTACCCTGGCGCGAAAACCTGCCCAATCATTGAGTTTATAGGTAATTGGGTCAAGCAGGTGCAGCATGGCGAGAAGATTGTGCTCGTGGTTAAGCACAGGAGTAGCAGATAATAACAGCAAGCGATCGCTTTTATGAGCCAGATGTTTACAAGACTCAAAACGCTGACGTACGGCTGCATCCCTAGAAGTAGCCATAGCTGCAATATGGTGGGCTTCATCGAGAATTAAGCAGCCGATATTGGCTTTCTGGTTGATTCTATGGATATCTTCAACCGCCAGCACCACCACCCGTTTGCCAAAATGAGAGATGTAAAATTTATTTTCTAACTCAGTTTGCCATTGTGGGAGCAAATATTGGGGAACCAGTACCACTGCACCTTTTTTTGGTTCATCCAGAAGAAATTGACGGAGAATAGCACCGGCTTCGATAGTTTTTCCTAGTCCCACCTCATCTGCGAGTAAATAGCGTTGAATTGGGTCTTCCAGTACCCGGCGAACAACTTCGACTTGGTGGGGATAAAGTTCAATGTTTGCTGAAATCAGGCCTCTCATTCCATGGCTAACAGCCCGTTGCTGAATCAAAGATTTAACAAAAGTTAATCTTCTGTCATGAAAGTAGGGTGTTTCATGCCCTTTCATTGCCAGAGTTTCAATAGGGTCTGTAATGGGGATATTACAACGGACATAAATTTCTTGTTCGGTGGCAATTGTAGTTTTCTTGTCGGGTAAATCAATTTGATACATTTGTGTATCTTCATCCCAGTTACAAATTCGGCCAATTAACCATGTATCTTGGGTTGGTAAGCTAATGTAGCATCGAGTTTGAGGCTGAAGCCTAACTTGAGATAGAGAATCTAAAGATAAAGTTTTTTGGAGGCGTTGACCTCCTGAGCAGAAATACTCAACCATCACATTAGGTTGAGATATCTCAGTCACTTTTCCTACTCCCAAATAGTTTTGTTGGGACTGCACCAATGAACCAACCTCAATCATATTTCCCGTTATCTGAAGATCCTAAGAAGCAATAGCAGTTCTCCACAGTAGCTTGATCAGCCAAATCTGGCAACTGAGAAAATTTTCTCCGGGATTTGTAGGTAGAAAGCCTTGTACAACTGATTGATACTGAGGGTCTGAGGCTATGATGAAGTCAGGACAAAATCAGAGCAGGATGGTAAAGATAGTTGTCTTAATTAACACTCTCATCTCACTGTTACTACTCTACATAGCTTGGCGAGTGTGGAAACTAAAGCAGTGGATAGAGAGCATAGCTGATCAACTGAACGCCTATGAACAAAATACTCATGCATTACTGTATCAAGCACCTGAAAATATTGATATTACCCAGGAAAAAATTTATAGCCTGCGCCAGAGAAACCAAAAGCTACAGTTACAAATTCAACAGGTACGTCAAATTATCAGTCTGTTATTGTTATTAAAGGGATTCTGGGGTCGTTCTTTTGGCGGCATAGGGTTAAGATTAAGCAACAAAAGCAAGATTTTCCACTGATATCCTGTCAGATTCAATAAATTAGATAAAATCCTTTGAACTTACCAGGGTAAAAATCACAACTAAGAAGGAGAGAAATAATCAGATGTCTGATAACCGTTCTGGAGTATTTATTGGCGGTTTCATGCTCGGAGCTACTATTGGGGCTTTAACTGGGTTGCTAGTAGCCCCGCGCACAGGGCGTGAAACCCGGAAGATTTTACAAAAATCTGCTAATGCTATCCCAGACTTAGCAGAAGATTTATCAACAAGTGTACAAATCCAAGCAGATCGTCTTTCTGCCAGCGCCATGAGAAATTGGGATGATACCCTGGAGAAACTACAAGAGGCGATCGCGGCTGGTGTAGATGCGAGTCAACGCGAAAGCCAAATTCTGAAGCAGCAACAAGCTAAAAAAGACTAAGATTCTGTTTTACCGTAATTGTAAAGCTTATATATGGCATCACCGTGATTGATCCCTTATTTTGGTTGGGACTGTCTTTATTATTAGTCGCCACCAGTTTGACTGCTGTTTTAGTAGCGGCCATACCGGCGTTGCAGGAGTTAGCACGTGCTGCGCGTAGTGCAGAAAAGTTATTTGATACTCTCTCACGGGAGTTACCACCTACCTTAATTGCCATCCGCAAAACTGGTATGGAACTCACAGATTTAACCGGCGATATCGGCGAAGGCGTACAAAGCGCGGGTAAAGTTGTGAAGCAAGTTGACCAAAGCCTCGACATTGCCAGAAAACAGGTGAAAAATGTGCAAATTGGCACTCGTAGCCTGGTTGTAGGTGTGAAAACTGCTTGGAAGAGTTTTACACGCCCAAAACCAACCAGACGAGTTGAACGACTAGCAATTACTGAACAAGCACCGCAAACCTTGAGACAACGTGAAGCCCTCAAGCATAGAGACTAGGGAGTAGGGGGGAAAAGGAACTTCTCAATCTCAGTCCCCAGTCTCTAATTTCCATTTTCAAAACTGAGCTTTGCTTAAATCCCTTAGATTAGAGTAAAGTAAACAAGTGTAAAGAAGTATTAGCTTTCCCATACTCTTTTAAAACAACTTGTTCACTTCTACTGTCTATATTTGTATAAGAACGTCCATGCAGTCTTGTTTTTGGCGAAGAACTCTGGTATGTATTGGTGCATTTTTACTAGCTGGGTCTATGTGGGTGATGCACTCGCCTCCGGCGCTAGCTTATGATAATCCTGACTTATTACCCAACTACCAAACTCCAGTTATAGATTTAGCTAAATCTCTCACAGATATCCAAGAAGCAGAACTGGTGACAGATTTAGAAAAATTTGAAGGTGAAACAGGGTGGAAATTGCGAGTATTAACCCAGTATGACCGCACCCCTGGTCGCGCAGTAATTAATTATTGGAATTTGGATGATAAAAGTATTTTGCTAGTTGCTGATTCTCGTGGCGGTAACATTCTCAGCTTTAGCGTGGGGGATGAGGTTTATGAACTTCTACCGCGGACTTTTTGGATAGAATTGCAAACGCGCTTTGGAAACTTGTATTTTGTGCGAGAAGAAGGCGAAGACCAAGCCATTTTACAAGCATTAAATTCAGTTAAGGGCTGTTTAGTTAAGGGTGGTTGCTCGGTGGTTCCTGGACTACCTAGAGAACAATGGATACTGACACTGATTACCTCTGTGGTGGGGGGGATAGTTTGTGGATTTGCAGCTCACCCCCAAAAAAAAGGACAGATTATTGCTTGGCAATGGGCTTTAATTTTTTCACCTTTGTGGGGAATTTTGTTTATTGCCTTTGGTATTGGACCAGTAGTGACTCGGACGAACGATTGGTTACCTTTAGTTCGTAATATTTCTGGTTTTCTGATCGGGGCTTTAGTGGCTTACCTGTCTCCTGGTTTCACTCGCTCTTCTAATGCTGAGTCGTAAATTTATGGGTGCTGAGTAAGAATAAAAATACTCAGCACTTAAGGTTCTACTCTTGGGCGACGGCGTCGTGGTGTTTCCGGTTGTTTCTTACGCAAGCGGCGACTGACTTCATTAAAGAAATCCCTGCGGACATAAGGATAGTCATTCACCCACAAGTCATGACTGGGAATGTATACATCGCTGAACTCTTGAATACTGCTCAAATCGGAACTGTTGGACATGACAATCATTTCGGCGATTTGACCACGAGCAATAACTTTGTGTGCATTCCGCAGTGGCGCTTGTAACTCTACGGCAAATCCTGTATTATCACCGATTTCTAGGTTAATTCGTTTTTCTCGATTTTCAACAATTACTAATTCACCTTTATTGTTTACGGTTTCTTGTTTACCCATCAATTGGTCTGTAATCCACCAATCGATGATTCGACCCCGAAAAAAGCCGCTGTACTTATAACGGCGGCATTTTGCATTGCGGATACTGGCCTGAAATACTGGATACCACAGCCAAAAAAAAGCACCCATTACCCCAACTAAAAATGTAATGGGGCCAAATTCTAGCCTTAACAGGACTTCCCCTAGGAGAATTAGAGCCATGGCTATGACAGAAATTAACAGTCGCTGCAAAAAATTGGCAAATTTACCCGCGTAGTACTTGTACTGAGAGCCAGTAGCAATCAGGGGGATGAGTTGTTCAAATTTTTTCCGAGTCAGTGGGACTAACATAATTGCTGAGTTTGAAGGTTAGAGGATTTTTTCTAATCCATACACTAACGACTTTAGCTGGGAGACTTTGCGAATTGCTAACAGCACTCCTGGCATATAACAGGAGCGATCGCTTGTATCATGTCTTAATGTATAAATTTGACCAGTTGCCCCAAAAATCACTTCTTGATGGGCTATGAGTCCCGGCAGGCGTACACTATGAATCCTAATTCCTTCTTGGGCTAAACTACCTCTAGCCCCCGGTAATTTTTCCGTTTCTTCTACAATAGCACTGTTAAAAGGTTTACCGATTTCTCCTAGTAACTGTGCTGTTTGAATTGCGGTACCACTGGGAGCATCAGCTTTTTGGTTATGGTGGAGTTCAATAATTTCTACATGGTCGAAATATTGGGAAGCTGTGACTGCGGCTTGTTGTAACAATACCATGCCAATGGAAAAGTTAGGAATAATCAGACAACCGGTACTAGCCTTTTCGGCAAAGTCAGCTAAGTCGTTGATTTGTTCTGGACTCAAGCCCGTAGTACCAACCACTGGACGAATACCATAGGCGATCGCACTGCGAATATTGTCATACACTGCATCAGGATGGGTAAAGTCTACCATCACCCCTGGAGGAGACTGTCTATCACCAGCTACGTAACCTAGCATAGATTCTAGTTGGTTGGTGATGGGGACTTCCAAAGGTTCGCTTAAACCTACCAATTCACCAGCATCTTGGTCTTGATGTTCTGGACTGGTGTCAATTGCAGCCACTAACTTTAAGTCTGGCGCTTGTGCCACTGCCTTAATGACTTCGCGGCCCATTTTGCCTGCCGCACCGTTTACAATAACTGGAATAGGAGCTTGATTAGTCATGTTTAGAGAAATACTTTAATAAGGCAATTGTAGAGAATTTTGTGATGACTAATTAGTAATTTTTCATTTCGGCTGTGGGTGAATGTTGACCTCCCCACCTGCGAGTAAATCTGGCAAATTCTGCACATCGCTATTGTGTAATAATATTCTGCTAGTGGAACGGTAAACTTCCATAGTTCCGGTTATAAGGTCAATTAAAATACCAATTTGACTACCAGACACATCAGTCCTCCTGAAACACCTAAGTCTATTTTGGCATTTCCGTTGCCAGTCAGGGGTATTTAGGTGACAAGTGCTATGAAAATGATTATCATTTAATTATGAGTATACCGATGATTACCGTTGTTGCTGGCCCGGCTGGTTGTGGCAAAACTACTTGGATTTGTCAACAGCTAGGTAATAGACTTTGTGCTGAAAACGTCATTTATTTTAGTCCTGGAAGTGGGAATGTCCCCATTGACCAAGTACGCCTAAGTGCTGAATTTCCAGAGGTGAAAGTTTTTACTGATGGACAAGAAGTAGAATTTCTCAACCAGCTAGCAGGCGCACAGAATATTTATATAGAAATAGGATTTTACTTACAACTAGGAGCAATTAAGCAAATTATCGGCAATGTACCATACCAGTCTGTAGCAATCTTACCATCACACCTGAAAGATTCGGAATATCACATCTGGGGAGAAAAAATTGTCAAAGGGCTAGATGTTGAAACCAGTATTGCCCAAAATCAGATTTGGCGATCGCCTACCAATGGTGAAATTATCGACGAGGATAGTTTAAATGAGTTTTGGTATGAACTATCTCACGGTGCTTATGGTAAAGTCAGCCGTGCTAAGGGAATTTTTGACGTTGCTGATGGTAGGGCGCTATACGCGGATTTTGTGGCGGGTGTAGGGATAACAGATTTTTTAGAATTAGACTTACCACGCCACTTAGAAGGTAGGCCGCGGCGATTTAGTGGCTTAGAAATTTGGGGACAAAACTTGGACGATCCCACTATGAGAGAAACATTACAAGATTGCTATTTGTCAGACGCTGCGATCGCACAATACCAAGAACAAGTAAAACAGATACTAGTTGAGGAGAGTATACAGTGAAAATAGCCGTTATGTCATGTATTCATGGCAATTCTCAAGCCTTAGATAGCGTGTTATTAGACATAGACCGGCAAAAAGCTGATAAGATATTTTGTTTAGGCGATTTAGTCGGATATGGGCCTGATCCCAATGGGGTAGTTACACAAATTCGTTCTCTAGATATTCCCACCTGCGTCGGCTGTTGGGATGAAGACATAGTAGAAGGCTTGAATGCTTGTGATTGTAGTTATCCTTCCTTATTAGCTGAGAAACGGGGAAAAATTGCTCACGAGTGGACAAACAAAGAAATACATCCAGAGCACCGGGAATTTTTCGCCCAATTACCCCACAGTTTACGTGAGGAAAATTTAGCTTTCGTTCATGGTAGCCCCCACAGTAACCACGAGTACCTGTTACCAGAACTTGACGCGTTTTCCGCCTTAGAGCGAGTAATGTCCACAGATGCTGATGTGCTTTTTTGTGGACATACCCATGTACCTTATGTCCGTGATTTAGATGCAAGTAGTTTAGAAATTCGTGTCCAAGGACGGGAAGAAATAGCGAAAAAAATCAGCTTTACCACATCTTTGAAAAGGATTATTAATGTTGGTTCTGTAGGGGAACCGCGACATGGTCGACCCAATGCAACTTATGTAATTTACGACACAGATACACAAGATGTGAGTTTGCGGGAAGTACCTTATGACTACCAGAAAACCTGTGCAGCAATTATTGAAAAGGGTTTACCAAAAATATTTGCTTGGCGTTTAGCCAGGGGTTTGGAATTTGCGGAAAGGGCTGATGACCCGACTCATGTTTGTACTCGTTAAAATCTAAAATCCAAAATCCAAAATTTGTATGACTAAGTGGGCAATTTTAAGCGGAATTGAAGGTAATTTGGTGGCCTATGAGGCCGTAATGGCTGATATTAAGCGTCAAGCTAATGTGGAAGCATTGTATATTTTAGGTGATTTAGTGGGGCCCAGGCGCGAAACTGAACAGTTAGTCAAACGGGTGCTGACTCCCCGTCGCGGAGAACTAGAACCACTGATTTGTAAAGGTTGGTGGGAAGAACAATGTTTGATTCTGCATGGACTGGGAGGAAGTGGCGAACCTACAGAATTGATGGCGAAATATGGGGGAGAAACAGTTCAATTGCTCTGGGAATGGGTTTCTCGTCCTATGGCACAATGGTTAATGACCTTAGACTTTGGTTTTTTTGAACTGGATTCTTTGTTAATTCACGGTACAACGGTAGCAGTTGACGAGGAACTTACCCCAAACACTTCCCCAATTCAAATGCTAGACCGCTTGTCACGAATGCAAGCCAATAATTTGTTTTGTGGTCGTTCTGGTTTGGCTTTTCAATATCAGCTACAAGCAGGGTCAATTACTACGGGAGTCAGAACTCTAGATAGTCCCGCTTCTCCCCAAACTGTGCAAATCTCGGCGCGTCAAGTTATCGGGGTGGGTAATGTTGGCAAAAAGCCAGGGGAAGCAATTTATACTCTATACAATTCAGGGACGAATCATGTAGAATTTAAAACAGTCCGTTATGGGCTGGGTAAGGGTTTTCAGTCCCGGTCGGATGTTAAAGCTCAAATAGCTAACTGATTAAGAACTGCTATATAAAACCTAGACAAAGCTAGACTTTACTTTCTACTTCAAAGGGGGCATGGGAGCGGTTATCCCTCAGTAGACTTGCACGCCTTAGCCAGACGCGATTGTGTTCCAATTAAGTTTCTGAAAAAGACTACCACC
>NZ_JAQMTM010000136.1:0-16592 GCF_028331085.1 Anabaena sp. CS-542/02 | reverse complement strand
GAAGGAAAGTGGACAAGGAAGATTTTATACGGACAATGGTCTTTTAAGGGGCTATTTTTCTTACTAAAAATACAGACTTTGTACTGTTTTTCTCCCTTGTCACCTTGTCCACCTTGTCCACCAAGTCTTGTCCTTGTAAGGGGAGGGAACTGGATTTTATTGTTTTTTGTGTGTTCCCCATTCCCCAATCCTTCCCATTCCCCATTCCTTCCCTGTTCCCTGTTCGGGTGTTCCCTAAGATAAAAATTACCTGTTGAAAACTTATCAAACATCCTCTAAGATAGGGGGCATACGGCCAATAGTCGTAATATTGCCACAAGTAACGGAATTATCTGTGTAACCAGTGGTCATTAGGGACGGGTTAACAGATATGATCAACCATTAAGGATCAGATCCACAAACCCCCCCATACTTTGTGTATATATCTGTTCTATGGTTACACCAGGCAATCTATAGGTATACCTGATTCAGGTGAGAACTGGTATACTGGTCACCAAGTTGGACTAATCAGGGGTTTTTGTATCTTCGTAAAATAATTTACCCTTGATAATTCTCTAGTCATTAATTCTTTATTGTATGACAAAAGATCATGTGAAATGCTAATCATGAATAAATGTGATCTTAAAAGCACGACTGATGGGGTTATATTGGCGGGAGGTTCAGGAGATTTGATCAATGCAAACCCAGAAACCAATTCCCCTTAATAGCAGTTCCAAAAGCAAAAAAGTGCCAGCAGAAGAGCCTTTGACTGAACTCCCAACTATAGAATTTCCCTCACCGGGGAAACTCAAAGCCAGTTCCTGGCGCATACATCAAAAGATTGGTTATGGTTATTTTGTAGCCATCGGAATTGGCTTTTTTGGCGCACTTACTGGATTAGTAATTGCCAATTACTACAGAGGAAGAGAAATCAGACAATTCAATCAAGCCCAAGAACAAAGAGAACTACTTACAAATTATAAGGATGCGGTATTAGATGCACAATTCTATAGCTCCAATTTAGTGGCGGTCTTGGAAAATTCACAACGATTACTCAATAAAAAAAACAAATTTCTGCAAAGTGTTAAGACAGCTAAGAGTTTAGAGCAGGATATTGCCCAATATATAGACAGAAAGCCCGATAGATTAGCAGCAAAAAGTTATAACTTACAAGTTTTCTTACATGACTATGGTCTTAGCTTAACATCATACCTGAATGAAATAGAGACTGTCTTACAGGACATTGACCCTGAACCACAAAAGATTGCAGTTACACGAGAACAATTATTAAAAATCATGCGTGGTGAAACAGCCATGCAGATCGACCAACTCTCACAAAGATTAACTAATATCCTGAAAATTGCCGAAAACCAAGAACAAGCAAGGCAAAGAGACGTAGAGCAGGCCAAAAAAGTTGAGAGGTTTATTGTGATTATGAGTATGCTGGTATCAGTGGTCACTGCGGCCATTATTGCTTGGCGTACTAGCCGCGCGATCGCTGAACCAGTAATTACTGTAACTCAAGTGGCTGAACAAGTGGCAAGAAAATCTAATTTTGATTTACGCGCTCCCGTCACCACTGAAGATGAAATTGGATTATTAGCCAAGTCCCTGAATCGATTGATTGAACGTGTATCTGAACGCACAAAGGAACTGGAACAAGCTAAAGAATTAGCCGAAGCTGCTAGTAGAGCCAAAAGCATATTTTTAGCCAACGTCAGCCACGAATTACGCACCCCATTAAATGCCGTGATTGGCTTGAGTCAACTGCTGCAAGACGACGCCACAGATTTAAATTTATCTCCAGATTTTATCACTGACTTAGAAACCATTAATTTGGCTGGTAGACATCTCCTAGAACTGATTAATGATATCCTCGACTTGTCAAAAATTGAAGCAGGGAAAATGACTCTGTACCCAGAGACATTCGACATTGCGGCGCTGATCAATAATGTGGTTCTGACAGTCAAATGCGCTATGGACAAAAATCAGAATATCCTAGAAGTGCATTGTGATCAGCAACTGGGTACAATGTACGCAGATCGCACGAGGATGAAGCAAGTATTATTAAACTTACTCAGTAATGCTGCTAAGTTTACCACCAATGGTAAGGTAACCTTAACCGTCAAACGGGAAAAGACAGACGTACTCCCAGATGCTGCTTTTGGTATAATTACTTTCAGCGTCACTGATACAGGAATTGGGATGTCTGAGACTCAACAGCAACAATTATTTAAACCTTTTACACAGGGGGACACATCAACCACAAAAAGGTATGGTGGTACGGGATTGGGTTTAGCAATTACCCGCCACTTTTGCCAGATAATGGGTGGTGAGGTTTTTGTTAAAAGCCAGTCCGGAGTGGGATCTACTTTCACTGTTCACTTACCATTGACTATGCAAGATTAAGGGAGGTCGGTAAAATCTTAAGGCTCACATACTCTGCTAATATGCAAGTAGTCAATGATTTACCTACACGGCTATGACAACAACTACTGATTTTCTTAGCCATCTTAACTCCAGTCAGCGTCAAGCCGTGGAACACTATTGTGGTCCGCTGTTAGTTGTTGCTGGTGCAGGTTCGGGTAAAACACGAGCGCTGACATATCGCATTGCTAACCTGATTCTCAAACACCGTGTTCATCCAGAGAATATCCTGGCGGTTACTTTTACTAATAAAGCTGCGCGGGAGATGAAGGAACGCATTCAAACGCTATTTGCTCAAGACTTGGCGAGCAAACAACATGGCCAAAAATTTGAGGTGTTGACAGAATACCAGCAAATGCAGTTGCGATCGCAAGTGTATAAAAATACCATTAAAGACTTGTGGTGCGGTACTTTTCATAGTTTATTTTCTCGGATTCTCCGGTTTGATATTGAGAAATACCAAGATGAAAAAGGCCGGAGTTGGACTCGTAATTTTTCGATTTTTGATGAATCCGATGTCCAAAGTTTAGTTAAAGATATTGTCAGCAAACAGCTAAATTTAGACGATAGGAAATTTGACCCTCGTTCTGTGCGCTATGCCATCAGTAACGCCAAAAATCAAGGCTTTTCACCCCAGGAGTTTGAGCGGCAACAACCCAATTATCGCGGGCGCGTAATCGCCGAGGTTTATAATTACTATCAGAATAAGTTAGCAGAAAATAACGCTCTCGACTTTGATGATTTAATTCTCGTCCCGACAAGATTATTTCAGCAAAACGAGCAGGTTTTGGGTTACTGGCATGGTAAGTTTGGCCATATCCTGGTAGATGAATATCAAGATACTAACCGCACTCAGTATGATTTGATTCGCTTGTTAGTGACTAATGGTGAAGAGAACAAGAGTGCATGGGAATGGAAAAACCGCTCAGTGTTTGTGGTGGGTGATGCAGACCAGTCTATTTACAGCTTCAGAATGGCTGACTTCACTATTTTATTAGAATTTCAGCAAGACTTTGGTGATGGTTTAGCTGATGATGATACCCGTTCCATGGTGAAGCTGGAAGAAAATTACCGTTCTTGTGAGAATATTCTGCAAGCAGCTAACGAATTAATTGAGAATAACACTCAACGTATTGATAAAGTCCTCAAACCCACGCGAGGAACGGGTGAGCAAATTTATTGTCACAAAGCAGATAATGAAATTGAAGAAGCCGAGTTTGTTATCGGTCAAATTCGTTCTTTAGATCAGCAAAATCCTGAGTTAGATTGGGGGAGTTTTGCGATTCTTTACCGCACTAATGCCCAATCACGACCTTTTGAAGAGTTTTTAGTCAGGAATCAAATTCCTTATACTGTTGTGGGAGGAATGAAGTTTTACGATCGCAAAGAAATCAAGGATATTTTAGCTTATCTCAGAGCGATCGCCAATCCTGCTGATACAGTTAGTTTACTGCGAATCATTAATACTCCCCGGCGCGGTATTGGTAAAACCACCATTGAAAGCTTAGTTAACGCCTCTCAAGAACTGGGGATAACCTTGTGGGAAATACTCAGTGATGAAACATCAGTTAATACATTGGCGGGAAGGTCGGCCAAAGCTGTGAATAACTTTGCTCAAATGATTAACAACTGTAAGGAGAAAGCCGCAACAGTTTCAGTTTCCCAACTTTTACAAGAACTGCTAGACCTGTCTGGGTATATTAAAGACCTGAAAAACCAAGCCACAGATGAGGCCGAAGAGAGAATTCAAAACGTTCAGGAACTTTATAACGCCGTACTCCAATTTCAAGAAGAAAGTGAAGACGTTTCCCTCACAGCCTTTTTGCAAAGTAGCGCCCTCAGTTCTGATTTGGATAATTTAAAAGCAGGGCAAAAGGCGGTATCTTTAATGACCTTGCACTCTTCTAAGGGTTTAGAATTTCCCGTGGTGTTTTTAGTGGGCTTAGAACAGGGATTATTTCCTAATTACCGTTCTATTAACGACCCAGCAGCTTTAGAAGAAGAACGCCGCCTATGTTATGTTGGCATCACTCGCGCCAAGGAGAGGTTATATTTATCATACGCCCGCGAACGTCGTTTATATGGTTCCCGTGAGCCTGCTATGCGATCGCAATTTCTGAATGAATTACCAGAAGAATTATTAAATACTCGCCATGGAATCCGTCATACCCAGAGCAAAACTGCAGCCAAAGCGGGTAGTAAGCCCTATACACCCCAAAATTGGCAAGTAGGCGATAAGGTATTACATAAAGCATTTGGTATGGGTATAATTACGCATATTTTCGGACAAGGGAATAAGGTATCCGTAGCGATTAAATTCGCCAGTTTGGGGCAGAAAATTGTTGACCCCCACCTAGCCCAGTTACAAAGAGTAGACTGACTGATTTAGCCAAGTCAATCCTCCCAGGAGCTATAAGAACGTTGGTCTTGAAGCAAGGAAGGCGTTTTAAGTTTGATAGTGCTAATTTATTTGGTGGGTATTACCCACCCGACACTCAGGGATTAAACAGACTTAAACTGAATTATACCTTGATCAAAAATTCGTTTATCAGTACCCATTGCCCTCACCTCAATTCTATCTCGATACACCTCATAAGCAGCAAAAGCCAATCTTTCCGCAGAATGTTCTGTCCACTGAGAACGCCCCACAGGACGAACACCAGCACCACTACCAGTAGTTAAATAGGTGGTACCATCAATATTACGAGTGCGCTCATAATGGTGGTCGTGACCATTAATGTAAAGCTGCACATTATACTTTTTAAATAAAGGCGTAAAGCGTTTAATGAGTGATTGACTGACTCCATAGTGACCCGATGAGTAAAATGGATCATGTCCAAATACCACTTTCCAAGGTGCATCACTGCGGCTTAATTCCTGTTCTAACCAAATAACTTGATTTTCCCAGTCAGCATTACGGTTAGTATCTAAAGCAAAAAATTGCACCGCATCGCGGCGAAATGTGTAATAACGCCCCTGCATATTAAAGCCGGGATATTTGATTTGAGGGTCGCCGTTCTCAGTGCGAATATCATGATTACCTAAACAAGCATGAAATTTTACATTCTGTGTCAATAATTTTTCATAAGGACGTTCAAAAACAGCACCGATTTTTTCAATTTCGCCATCATTGTAAATATTGTCTCCAGCTAAAACCACTAAATCATAAGGATTTTCTTGGTGATAATAATTCATTACCCCAGCCACGCTATACTGACCTCTAGCGCCAGTCCCAGTATCCGCAACGGAGGTAAAACGTAATAGTAAGTCCTTTTTGGGTGGGGTGGTGGCTAATACTCTTGAATTTGGCATATTATTATTAATTCGGCTATTGGGACGAGTGAGCGTCCAGCCTAAAAGTCCTGTCCCCATAGTGCCAAGAGTACCTAAAAATAAGAATTGACGGCGTTTCAGGTTCATAAAACTTACCAAACTCAATATCTAGTCAGTTTAGCCGAAGAACTCATGATCAACGAAGTGATACATTAAGGCACAAGCAGCAGTCAAAATTCCATGTCACAAGACAATCAAAATTCACAACCTTCTCCTTCGCCCCAAGTACCCCTTTGGAAAGTTAAAATTATCCAAATTATCAGAGGGACGATTGGAATTTTAGAAACCGCGGTAGTTAAACTTGAGACTCCAGTACTACCAGGTAGTGAAGAAACACCCCGTTTTTGGCAAGGTCTGGTAATACAATGGAATAGATTTTTAAGACAAGTCCGCTTGTTTCTACCATCAAATGTGTCTAACAACTTGTCAGATGCAGTTTTGAGCGGAATTTTAGCCATGCTCACTGTGGCGGTAATGTGGTCAAGTGTAAGTATTTTTATGCAAAGTCAAACTGAAGTGGCTACAGTTACTCCGGTTGAGGAAGTTCCAGCACCCATACCAGAACCAATACCCACCCCGGAAGTCATACCGGAACCAGAACCAATACCCACCTTAAAATTGACACCAGAAGAAACCTTGATTGCAGCCATTAAAAATCAAGTAGCCGAAATTAGCGATCGCTTTGCATCTGGTTTAATACAATCAATACAAGCTAACTTCCGTACTAGTAATTTGACTGTCAAAATTAATGATGATTGGTACACTCTCCGAGAATCTGAACAAAAGCAACTAGCTGGGGAAATATTACAACGCTCTCAAGAACTTGATTTTACCCATCTAGAAATTACTGACTCCCAAGACAAGCTTATAGCCCGTAACCCAGTTGTTGGTAATGAGATAATTATTTTTCAATAGCATATAAATATACCATAGAATTATAACACACTTAAATTATGCATAACTTACCGGTACTTTTTGATTGGGGCTGCTATGAGGATTTTATATGTTTAGAAACTGGTTTGCCAACAACTTGGGAGTAGGTCAAGCTCGTAAAGAGCAAGTGTACCTGGAAATATGTAGTTCACTCAGCCTGGACGATGTTAGTTATTGGATTCAAGTTTTGTTCTCCGCTGGTATTGCTACCCTAGGACTAGTTCTGAATAGTCCCGCTGTGATTATTGGTGCAATGCTGATTTCTCCATTAATGGGGGGTATTCTCGCCAATGGACTAGCACTAGCTGCGGGTGATGTCATCTTAGCCATTCGCTCACTGCTGAATTTAATATTTAGTTGTCTAGTTGCCATTTCCTTTGCTGTAATACTAGTATCATTGCTGCCATTCAAAGAAATTACCAGTGAGATTTTAGCCAGGACTCAACCTAATCTTCTGGATTTAGTAGTCGCCCTGTTTTCCGGTGCAGTGGGTTCTGTGGCAATTTGTAAAGAACCCAAAGGGGTGGCTACTTCCATTCCTGGTGTTGCTATTGCCGTGGCCTTGATGCCGCCACTATGTGTTGTCGGCTATGGTATTGGGGTCGCTATCAGCCTCAATAGCGTCCAAGGAATACAGGTAGCTAGTGGTGGCGGCTTACTTTTTTTCACTAACTTGGTAGCCATTACCTTTACTGCCATGCTGGTGTTTCTGGGACTACATATTGACAATCATCAGGTAAGAGAAAGAGTTAGGGAATGGCGTAACACACATCCAGAGAGTCTCTGGGTGCAGAATTTGTTGGAAAAAGTACCCGCTTATAGCAAACTGGGCAAAATTGGCTCGCTTCCAGGCAGACTATTGTTAATAATTATCACCATTGGCGCGATTATTTTCCCGCTCAATCGTTCCCTGAGTCAACTCGGACGGGAAATTGCTCTCCAGCAACAGGAAAATCGTATTCGTAGTTCCGCAAAGGATGTGTGGCAGAAAAACTTTGCTACTTTTGCCGATGGTGAAGCACGTTCTTTCATTAGCAACATCTCCACTTCAGAACAAAAGGATAAGCTGACAATTCAACTTCAGGTGTTTACAAGTCAGCAATATTCAGCAGAGGAGCAGGATAGTTATATTCAAATCTTAGCTTCCCGCTTGGGAAGACCTCAAGAATTATTAGCGCTGAAGCTGGTGGAAATTCCCACCGCATCCAATGAACTCTTACGCCCAGTACCAAAGGAACAACCCCCTGAACCA
Organism: Anabaena sp. CS-542/02; assembly: GCF_028331085.1. Taxonomy (NCBI): domain Bacteria; kingdom Bacillati; phylum Cyanobacteriota; class Cyanophyceae; order Nostocales; family Nostocaceae; genus Anabaena; species Anabaena sp. CS-542/02. Next base: position 8,668 of record NZ_JAQMTM010000136.1, on the reverse strand, counting down.
GTGCTAACCATCGCCCAGTTACAATCAATTTTTGTGCAGGAAATTCAATCTGCATTGCTTGATTTGCGGCTTCCGCCACCAGCAAAAATGATTAATTACGAGTTAACTACTAGTCCAGTTGTGCCTTTAAGCATCCGGGTGGTGTATCTCAGTGAACGGGATATTGATAGAGATGCTCAAACTTTAGTCGCCGATAGCGTCAGAAGTCTCCTAGATGATCAGTCTGTTCAGGTGAGTATGCAAAGAGTAGCTACTTCTTTAGGGGCTATATCTTTTGAGAATCAGAAATCAGAAATTAGGTCAGATGACCGTCAATTATTAGACCGTGCAGGTAAAATTTTACAGCAGCAGCCCGGTTTAAACCTACAAATGATCATTAATCAGGGAGAAAATGAGTTAGGGGAACTTGTCCTAGACCGATCGCAAGCAGTGATAGAATATTTGGGGTCGCAATGGCAAATTAGCAGCGATCGCATAGACTGGCAAACAAGAGCAGAATCTCAACCTAGGGCGGAAATCCAACTTACATTAAAATCATCGAAATAGCCCCCAGTAGTAATATCGACAAATAATCGCAAAATCCATACACTAGTAAAAATTTCAGATCAAATAAGCGATCGCCTCCATGCCTGATTCTTATCGACGGCTTTCCCATCTTGATTCCGACCCTCAAGCACTCACACTCAAACGGCTACGTCAGCTGAGTCGCATCCTTGATAAAGTTGTCACCATTCCCGGAACCCCAATTCACATTGGTTTAGATCCCCTTGTGGGATTTTTACCCATTGGTGGCGACATTTTGGGAGTCATCCTGGCTAGTTACATCGTTATAGAAGCCGCCAGAATAGGTGTCCCTAAAGGTATGTTAAGCAGAATGGTCTTGAATGTGATCATCGATGGCTTAGTAGGTACTGTCCCCATCATGGGAGACTTATTTGATTTCGCCTGGACAGCTAATGAGTATAATATCAAGCTATTGGAAGAACATTTACAGTTGACTCTACCTCGGAGCAAATAAATACCAAAATTTTTAGCATTCCTATTTGATTTTTTGATTTGTCAGTAGGTTTATTCATTAGCCCATAGGCTGATATTTTTCCACAAATAACTCAGCACGGCTGCAAAAATTAGGAAAATCTATATTTTCATGCCATTGTCTTAACAGCATTCCCATGATAATAATGAGAATGCCTTAAACAACTTATGAATAAAGGAATGAAAGATTGGTGGCAGGCTACGTTTCCTGAAGGTAGACAAACTATCATTATTAGTGATACACATGGACATCCCGTAGAAATTGCCTATGGTGAAGTAGGTACTGGTCAGCCATTATTTTTATTACACGGTATGGGTAGTTGGAGCTACAATTGGCGCCATAGTATTGCTCCATTATCTAAACATTTTCGAGTTATTTGCTTTGATGCCAAGGGTTATGGTTTTTCGGAAAAACCTCGTTTACGTAGAGAACATAACGGTCATCAAGTTATTGAGTTAGAAAGAATTATTCAGGCTTTATGTGATCAACCCGCCGCCATTGTAGCAGAATCTTTAGGGGGATTAGTAGCCCTGGCCCTAGCTCAACACAATCCCCAATTAGTGGCGCGGTTAATAGTTGTAAATGTACCTATTTTCACCGAACGGTTACCCCATTGGGCAATGTGGATACTTGCTAAAACGCCAATAGAAGTATTAGATACAATAGACTCTTTGCGTTTAGCTTATCTATTTGCCCCTATATTACGAGAAATCATGGCTATAGAAAGGCGTGGAGTGCTTTTCGACCCATCACTGTTGACACCAGAAGATGTGTATTGGATAACCTATCCATTTATTGAGTTTCCTGGGACTATTGTCAAAGTCGCTGAGGAGTTACAAATAGCAGCACAGGAAATAGAGAACTGGCAACTTAATAAACCTAATATGCTCAGTCAGATTCAAAATAATTTAGGTAATATTAAATGTCCGACACTGATTATGTGGGGAGATCAAGATAGTTGGTTCCCCCTCAGTCATGGTAAAAAGTTACATCTATCTATCCCTCATTCCCAGCTAAGAATTTTAGATAACTGCTGTCATGATGCTGCGACTGGTTCCTCTGCGGTGATCAATGCAGCTATTCTTGATTTTTTGCACAAGACAAATTTTTGACCGAAAAAAAAGAGTGAGAGAAGGCATACCAATCGCCTTGAACCTCTCACTCTGGTATTTGCTGCTGTAGTGTTCAGGAATATTTATCAGCACTGTCATTGATTTAGGGGGCTAATGTATATAACAGTGACAACGCTGATATATTTAATATTCCCGGTGCGACAAATACCAAAACTATTGATTAAAACCGTTATCCTTTATCAAGGTAAGTTTATTCTTGATAATCCCAATTAATAGAAACCGTCTTGTTTTTGTCTTCTTTAATCTAACTCACTAAATCTCAGTATGGTTGCCATTTTGGCAGTTTTTTAGATTCTTATCATGGCTATTGGTTACCCCTGGGATTATGGACAAATCTCACATTTTATCAACTTAGGAACCAGGTTGAGATTTGGACAATAAAATTGCCGACCAAGAATTTTTTTGACGAATATCCATCAACTCTGCCAAAATTTCTTGCCTTTTATCCAGTGGATGCATATCTTCTGATGCTAGAACCGTTTCCGGTGTATCTGATTTCCTTAGCCTGGGTTCGAGTGGTGCAACAATAGGTGAACTATTTAAAATCCTTGATTTTGCTCTTGGACTAGTGATGGGTTTGTCCGCTCTTGATACCTGGTGATTGACTAGTCGCAAAATCATTAAGCAACCACTGGCACAACTCAGGGCGATGGCCGCTAGCAGCCATAAAGGTGTAGGATTGTTATTCTCGGAAGGCCTTGTCATTGGTTTGGCCACTACAGCCGATATTTCTGGTGGCTCTACCTTATCTTTACTACCAACATCACCCAAGCTATACAAAGCTAAGGCGGTAATTCCTATGAGGATTGTGAACAACCCAGTCAACAATAACCCTGGATGACGTATCAGCACATAGATAAAAATGTTGAAATTATCGACTAATTTTGATTTCCTATTTCCCGGTCTTCTGATTTGCCTCGGCTCATACTGTCTACTGTGACTATGTTCCATGGTTAGTTTCAACTTACGCCCCTCTAGTTCATGATTGTAGTGGAGGCTTAGACATCAGGTATCAGTAGCCAGGTGTGCAATTCAGTAGCTTTTTTTGGAAACATTCAGCCACCGAATCCTATCAAAACATAGTGGGAGCCTGAGAAACCCTACTCTTTAGAGGGAGGATGAAACGTGACTCAACAGGATTTATCCTGTCGTATCCTTAACAAAAAGGTTTTGACAGGTATTTACAAAGCATTTCTGTTCAGTTAAAATAAAATAGCATCAGCAAATATGGTGAAAAACCCAAAAGATGCTTTCCTTAAGTAGGCACACAGGTAGGTATGACCCTAGTCTAAGGTGGGTAGGGGAGCTTTGACACTCCCAAAACAACATAATTTATTTCATAGATTATTAAACTAAGCCTATCAGTCACCTGATCGAATCGTCTACAAAACCGTACGTGAGACTTTCACCTCATACGGCTCATCAGTGACATGGTTCTTGTTATGAACACCTGTGAGACTTCCATCGCTGGCTGTCTTTCTATCATGGCAATGTCTGTGTAATAGTTGTGGGTTTTTATACTCATCTTTTCCACCTTTGGAGAGCGGTAGGATGTGGTCAACTTCCATTACATCACCATCCCTAAAGTAATGCTCACATAACGGGCATCTACCCTTCTGCCTTTTAAGTAGTTTAGCTACTCTTTCACTAACTTCGGGATGGGTTCCTATTCTAGAACTCCAATACACCCAATTACCGTCATATGGTGAGGCATTGCCCTTAACCTTGACATGGCGTACGATGGGAGTTTCTGGATGTCTATACAGCTTGATGAACTTGTCGTTCGTCTTAACTGCAAACTCCCAATTGTTCCCACCAATTGTATGCCAATATTTATCAGCTATCCATTTTCCGGTTTTATTAGAATGTCGGCGTTTTGCCCATCTAACCAATCTGTGATAAATTTGTTCATGAATCTTACTGAAGGTCTCCTTGCTTACTACTGTGGAGTAGTAATTACACCATCTACTTATTAGCCGCTTCCTTATCCCTTACCTTTTGGTTACAGCCTATCAGCCTGATTTGGCTGTTTTAGCATAACGACGCTTTAAACACATCTTTGTTGACTACTCATGGGTACTCTGCTCAACGTATACTAAGTTAGGCTACTAGTAAGAACGCCTTTTATTCGGTGCTTTACGGATTGATGGCTAGTCTCTACCGTAAGGAAGATGCTGTCACCCTTGCACTTAGGGGGTAGGATTCTCACCTACATGAACACACAGTTATAAGAATCTGGTTTTACCCAGTCTTACCTCTCATCCCTGAGTATCACTACTCATTTCGAGAGAACGAGTCGCACAAGTAAATAATATTATAACCGTTGTGTAGCATTGCTTGGTCTTGCGTAGCAACATCTTAGAATCCCCTGTGTTTCAACCAGGGGAGATGTCAATCAAATTTTTGCTCAAATTAGTGATCACTTGGATTCATGACCAGAATACCTTTCTAGAGCTAATTGAATTAACCGATCCACTAATTCCGCAAAGGGTATACCACTATAAGCCCAAAGCTGGGGATACATACTGGTAGCAGTAAAGCCTGGGAAGGTGTTGATTTCGTTAATTAATACTTCCCCGGTAGCTTCCACAAAGAAAAAATCTACCCTTGCTAACCCCGCAGCATCCACAGATGCAAAGGCTTGTAAGGCCATATCTTGGATTTGGCGACTCACACCATCTGGAATGGGTGCAGGAATTAATAAATCTGCCTTACCTACAGTATATTTAGTTTCGTAATCATAGAAGTCACTGTGGAAAGTAATCTCTCCTACAATGGAGGCTTTAGTTTGATCATTACCTAATACGGCACATTCTACTTCTCTAGCAACTACACCCGCTTCCACAATTATTCGTCTGTCATAAGTAGCAGCATTATCTAAGGCCGCTTCTAACTCTGAACGCGATCGCACTTTGGCAATACCCACTGATGAACCTAAGTTAGCAGGTTTCACAAAACAGGGATAGTCTAAGGCTGACTCTATTTCATCGCATAGTTTGGGAAACACACAGGGATTTGACCAAACTTCCGCTCTAGTTAAGGCCTTGTATTTCACCTGGGGTAATCCGGCTTGCTCAAAAGCCATTTTCATGGCAATCTTATCCATACCTACAGCCGAACCTAAGACCCCAGAACCCACAAAGGGAACTTGCATTAATGTCAGCAACCCCTGAATAGTACCGTCTTCTCCGTTGGGTCCGTGCAGAATGGGAATCCAAACATCCACTTGTGTTACTTGCTCAGGTAATCGCCACGGGTTTAAGTTTTGGGTTTCTAATTGAGGAATACCAGTTTCTAGAATCTGCTGTGCTAGTTCTCCCCCTAACCAGCAGCCATTTTTCTGGATGTAAAAAGACAATATTTCGTATTTGTGAGCATTTTCTTCTACATTTAAGGCACGGGCGATCGCTCGTGCTGAACTAATTGAAACTTCATGCTCCCCCGAACGACCCCCAAACAGCAGTCCCACCCGCAGCTTAGTCATTTTTAGTACCTTTTTATTTTCTCTGGCTGAGAGTTTATCACAAGCTGTTGAGGTTGCTATATTTTTTTGTCCTAACTATAAAGGAACTACACAGACAAACACAGAGGTTTCTGGGATGGGATTATTTTAATTTAAATTCATCGAATTTTACTACATCTGAATCTGGTTTACGCATATCAAAATAATAGCTAGTTACTATCCCAGTGCCTGTGTTAAATATACTAAAAACCGTGATGTCGTTACTCGCTATGTAAGGAATGGGCTGATTATCTTCCCTTAACAAAGGTGCTATGGTTGGGACTACTGGTTCTAATCCGTAAGGATCACCCACTGCAATATAACCTTCTTGAGATCCCGTGAGTATTTCTCGTTTGTTGTTCCCCCAAGCTGCACCATAGGAGTTACCAACATTCGATGTTTCTAGAAAGTGCATTCCACTAGGACTTATAAACCGATTCCATAGGTGGGAATGTCCATATAATACTAGTTGCACTTCAGCCGCTTCTAGTAACGGGAGCAGATCACGGTTAATATAGTCTGTGTCTTTGGGGTACTCGTAACGGACAGCGATAATCTTACCTTTGTGATCACGTTCTATGATCTGCACTGGGTCAGTATAAGCAGGGACGATGTTATCACCCAGAGTGTGGGGGGGATGATGGAACATCACTACTTTATATTTGGCTTGTTTAAACTCTTCACTGTCAAGTTCTGCTTCTAACCAATTATATTGCTCACTACCTTTGGCAATTGGTTCAAAAATAAACTGTCCATAACCCCAATTTTCAGGATTTTCTAAATCCTGGACTGCTTCTGTATATCTACCTCTGTATACTGTATTTAATTTTTGTGTCCGCCACATACAAGTTACGTACAGTACTACTAGACGCACATCCCCAAAGCTCACTGCATAATACTTTTTACCGCCGGATTCACTTTCAGGGAAGCTAAAAATCTCTTCGTAGGTCTGTGTATTAAAGGAATTATCTATTAAAGACTTTCCCCTGTATAATTTTTCAGCGACAGCACGGGGAATGGTATCATTAAACTCATTGTTTAAACTATTGCTTCTGCCAACTCTCCCCATCACTTCATGATTACCAATGGCTGTAAACATGGGGGCGTGTTGAATGATTTCACCACCTGTATAAATGGTTTCAACACCATTATGCGCCATTTTATAATTAGCACGACCTTGTAAAGCCGGAAAGAACGCACATCCCCGATGATCATCAAACCATTCTGAGGCGCGATCGCTCACATTAATTAAATCACCAGCGAACCATACCCCATCTATTTGTCCGACTGTTTCCACCACCTTTTGCAGATTGGCTGCTATCATAGGTTTTAATTGATGGTCTGAAGTCAATAGAATCTTCATTGCTTGACTCCGCTCTGGGGTAGGCGCGAGAGTGAAAATATCACTCCTGACACTTGCACCATCTTCTCGCACACTCATAACAAAATAGGGAACACGCACACCGGGGGTTAACCCCGTCACCTCAGCTGCGTGTCGCCAAATATGACGTTTGATAGGTTGATTTATAGTTGTATTTGCTACTTTTGATTGCTGGTCTTCTCTTGTGCGGCTAAGTTTACTCGTTTTTGCCCATCTCGATTGATCTACATTTTCACCGTAGTAAACTACGTGTTGTTGACCTGCAAATTCCGTAAACCAAACTACTTGCACTGAGTTGGTAGTTGGCAGTTGCAAAAATGGGTCTGTCAGCAGATGCGGTGCTGATACCATAGTTTTTTACTCCCACATTTACAACTACCAGCATAAAACATAATGTTTTTTTTAGTTCGGCTGGTCGCGAGATCAATAAAAGCGAGGAACTTCAGTGATACCGCAATCGCGCCCCCCGCAGATGGGGGGGATGTTCTATCCTGCACTTTCCAAACTGCGATGCTCCTTAGAGACGCCGTAAATAGTATTAAAACAGAGTAAAAGTAATAAAAATTACTATTAAACAGCAATATGTCACTATTTTTGACTTTATTTGCTAAAAATATACTTCTTTTAATACATCATTTTCATAAATTAACTTTTTTACACTTTTTTTGTTCCAAGGTATTGCCAAATGCTGGGTAGAGATGCTAATGTTCCAATTGTGAGTAAAAAAACACATTCTTTTTTGCCACAGGTAAACTTTGCGACAATTATCTAAGGTGTAAACATATGGCAGTTGAAAAAACTAACTCTTCCTCCAGCTTGGCAGAAGTTATCGACAGAATCCTTGACAAAGGTATCGTTATCGACGCTTGGGCTCGTGTATCCTTGGTCGGTATCGAATTACTGGCTATTGAAGCTAGAATCGTAATCGCTTCTGTAGAAACCTACTTGAAATATGCAGAAGCAGTAGGTCTGACTCAGTCTGCAGCAGTTCCTGCATAATTCTCACAATAAAATCCATTTTTGTAGAATAACTATAAGTTTCTTATAGTTATTCTGCGTTATTCGGCATTTTCCAAATTTAAAAAAAGCTTGATAGCTAACGGTTCCAAGAGATTGTAAGGTGTAAACATATGGCAGTTGAAAAAACTAACTCTTCCTCCAGCTTGGCAGAAGTTATTGATAGAATCCTGGACAAAGGTATCGTCATCGATGCTTGGGCTCGTGTATCCTTGGTTGGTATTGAATTACTAGCGATTGAAGCTAGAATCGTCATTGCTTCTGTAGAAACTTACCTGAAATATGCAGAAGCAGTAGGACTCACTCAGTCCGCAGCAGTTCCTGCTTAATTATCAAATGGTTAAGACCACTTTATCATTACTCAGGAGAAGTTCATGTCTGCTTTGATGGAAAAAATCCGGGAAGAAAACCGGTCAATATTCGAGAATGTAAATAAATTTATTGATTGCACCAAGAGTGCTCGGTTGGCTCAAGCACAAGCCCAAGCAGCAGAACTACATCAGTTCCAACAAAACCTGCAGCAAGAAACTGAGCAGTTTTTAGCCACCACAGCTAAAGAGCGTATTGCTCAGGGAAAAGCCCAATCAGCGGAACTATAT
>NZ_JAQMTM010000135.1:0-5594 GCF_028331085.1 Anabaena sp. CS-542/02 | reverse complement strand
TCTATTCAAATCGGCTCAAGGAATCCTCCTAAATGCAGATTGCAATGGGTCAGCTAATATTATAAGAAAAGTATTCCCAAATGCTTTTGCAAATGGGATAGCGAGTGTCGCCGTTACACCAATAAAGGTTATGCCTTTATAAAGTGTCATTTTGAACAGATGGAGATTTGTCCAGTTTAACACGAACGGTTGAATTATGTTTGTTGCTCATTGCATCTCTAATATATGACGGTGGAGCTTAAGGTGACTAGTACTGATTATAACCTCTTCTCTGTTTCAGGAGAAGTATCTATCCCCCAGGCTCCTCCTGAATTTAAATCAGGGTTTATTGGCATCATTGGTCGCCCCAATGTCGGTAAATCTACTTTGATGAACCAATTAGTAGGACAAAAAATCGCGATTACGTCGCCTGTAGCACAAACTACACGTAATCGGTTACGAGGGATTTTAACCACCCCAGCCGCACAGTTAATTTTTGTGGATACACCGGGAATTCATAAACCCCATCATCAATTGGGGGAAGTGCTGGTGAGAAATGCTAAAAATGCCATTGAGTCCGTGGATGTGGTCTTGTTTGTGGTAGATGGGTCAGTAGCTTGTGGTGCGGGCGATCGCTTTATTGCTGATTTACTGGTAAGGACGCAAACACCAGTAATTATAGGGGTAAATAAAATTGACCAACAACCACCAGATTCTCAGAGCATTGATGATAGTTATCAGGCTTTAGCCGCAGGTCAACAATGGCCGGTAGTTAAATTTTCCGCCCAGACCAGCGCCGGACTACCGGAACTGCAAGAGTTATTAATTGAAAATTTAGAGACCGGACCGTTTTATTATCCCCCGGACTTGGTGACAGACCAACCAGAACGTTTTATCATGGGGGAATTAATTCGGGAACAAATTTTACTGTTAACCAGGGAAGAAATTCCTCACTCAGTAGCGATCGCCATTGATTTAGTAGAAGAAACACCCAGTATTACTCGTGTACTGGCTACCATCCATGTTGAGAGAACTTCTCAAAAAGGTATCCTGATTGGCAAAAGCGGCTCAATGCTCAAAGCCATTGGTAGTCAGGCTCGCCAACAAATTCAAAAGCTGATTGATGGTAAGGTTTATCTAGAGTTATTCGTGAAAGTAGAGCCAAAATGGCGGCAATCACGGATGAGTTTAGCTGAGTTAGGCTACAGAGTAGAAGAATAGATAACCTTGTAATGTGGGCATATTGCCCACTTGAGTATAAAAAGTCTGTATGCTAGATGCGACTAGAAGAACTAACCAAAGCCAGCGCAGTTAAAGGGATTCTACCTAATCAGGTAGTGACAGTCGTCGATGTCAAATGGTTTGGTAGCGATGTGGTTGAATTAACCTACAAAGACCCAAGCGGTCGCCTCGGTCAAGAGTTGCTATATCGCCATAACGAGGATACATTAGAAATCGTTACTCAAGAGCGCCCCTGGAGTTTCAACGCCGAAGGTCGCCTATTGCGGCTAGTATCAGAAGCCCATCGTATTCGCCTAGCACATCTGTTTGACCCTCTCCTAGCAGTACACACATCATTAGTAGAACCCCTCCCCCACCAAATTACCGCCGTATACGGAGAAATGCTCACCAGGCAGCCGTTACGTTTTTTACTAGCTGATGACCCCGGAGCAGGTAAAACCATCATGGCGGGTTTACTCATGGCCGAACTGCATTTGCGGGGTGACCTGCGGCGTTGCTTGGTAGTATGTCCTGGTAGTCTAGCAGCCCAGTGGCAAGATGAATTATACCAGAAATTTCATCTCGACTTTGAAATTCTCACCAATGACCGCATGGAAGCATCTCGCAGCGGTAACGCCCTCGCAGAAATACCCCTAGTCATAGCACGGTTAGATAAATTAAGTCGCAGTAATGACCTCCAAGCTAAATTAATACAAACTGACTGGGATTTAATTATCTGTGACGAAGCTCATAAAATGTCGGCTTCTTTTTTTGGCGGAGATGTCAGAGAAACCAAACGCTACAAACTAGGTAAACTCCTGTCTAGTATTACCCGTCATTTTTTATTAATGACCGCTACACCCCACAACGGGAAAGAAGAAGACTATCAGTTATTTATGGCCCTCTTAGATGGAGACCGTTTTGAGGGGAAATTTCGGGATGGGGTTCATGTGTGCGACACCTCAGACCTGATGCGGCGGCTAGTTAAGGAAGATTTGTTAAAATTTGACGGTACTCCCTTGTTTCCAGAACGCAAAGCTCATACAGTTGATTATGAGCTTTCCAGCCAGGAAGCAGTTTTATACAAGCAAGTTACAGAATATGTGCGGGAAGAATTTAACCGCGCTGACGCTTTAGATAATCAAGGACGTAAAGGAACCGTAGGCTTTGCATTGACTATTTTACAACGGCGTTTAGCATCCTCCCCAGAAGCTATTTATCAGTCACTGCGACGGCGACGGGAAAGACTACAGAAACGCCTGCGAGAGGAAGAAATATCCAAGCGGGGACAGGATACCCTGGAGTTATCCAGTAGGATCATTGAAGATGTCAACGAATTTGAAGAAGATACCCCCAGCGATGAACGGGAAGCCATAGAACAAGAAGTTGTTGACCAAGCATCAGCAGCGCGGACTATCTCTGAATTGAAAGTGGAAATTTCCCAATTACAAAAATTAGAGCAGTTGGCTTTGGCAGTGCGTCGCAGTGGTAGAGATAGAAAATGGGAAGAACTTTCTCAAATTCTGCAAAATCAAGCCGAACTGTTTGACGCTCGTGGCTACCGCCGCAAACTGGTAATATTTACAGAACATCGCGATACGTTAAATTACTTACACAAGCAAATTGGTAACCTTTTAGGCAAACCCAACTCAGTCGCTACAATTCAAGGCGGTATGGGGCGAGAAGAACGCCGTAAATCCCAAGAAGCTTTTACCCAAGACCCAGATGTCCAAGTTCTCATTGCTACTGATGCCGCCGGGGAAGGTATTAACTTACAACGGGCGCACCTCATGGTTAATTATGACCTACCTTGGAACCCCAACCGTTTAGAACAACGTTTTGGGCGCATTCACCGCATCGGACAGACGGAGGTGTGTCATTTGTGGAACTTGGTAGCCAAAGAAACCCGGGAAGGTGATGTTTATTTAGCACTGCTGAAAAAGCTAGAAAATGAACAAAAGGCTCTGGGGGGTAAGGTATTTGATGTTTTGGGGACAGCTATTGATGGTGTGCAGCTGCGACAATTACTCATAGAAGCCATTCGCTATGGTGAGTCGCCAGAAATTAAAGCTCGGTTAAATGAAGTTGTGACGGGATGTCTCGACCCTAAACGGTTGCAAAAACTCCTAGAAGAAAAGGCCTTGGCGCGGGATACAATGGATATTTCTAGAGTGCGGCAAATTCGCGAAGATATGGAAAGAGCCGACGCCAGAAAATTACAACCCCACTTTGTGGCTTCCTTTTTCATAGCGGCTTTTCAGAAGTTAGGGGGGACTATTAGGGAACGAGAAACCCAACGCTACGAAATTACCCATGTCCCCGCTGTCATTTGTAACCGGGGACGTGCGGTGGGGACGCGAGATGCAATTTTGACCCGCTATGAGCGCATTTGTTTTGATAAACAGTTAATTAGCGTTGCAGGTAAGCCCTTGGCGGCTTTAGTCTATCCCGGTCATCCCCTATTAGATGCTGTGATAGATTTGATCTTAGAACGCCATCGGGATGTTCTCAAGCAAGGTAGTATCTTATTAGATGTTAACGACCCCAGCGAACAAGTTAAAGCTCTAGTTTATTTAGAGCATTCAATCCAAGATGCTCGCACGGATCCTGCTGGTAATCGTCGGGTGGTGTCCCGCAGAATGCAGTATGTGGAAATTCTAGCATCTGGAGAGATTTGTAATGCTGGCTATGCTCCTTATTTAAATTATCAGCCAGTGAGTGACCCTGACCAAGCATTGATAGAACCAATGTTACAACAGTCATGGTTACTTAATGATATTGAAGCACAAGCAACAGCCTATGCGATCGCTCACATCGTCCCTCAACACCTCCAAGAAGTCAAAAAACACAAGGAAGAACTCATAAACAAAACCATGGCTGCGGTCAAAGAGCGGCTAATTAAAGAAATTAATTATTGGGACCATCGCGCCGCAGATTTACAACAGCAGGAAATGGCCGGGAAAGTCAACGCCAAAATTAACTCAGCCAAAGCCAGAAGCAGAGCCGATGAATTGCAAGCACGGTTACAAAAGCGCATGGAAGACTTGCAACAAGAGCGCCGCCTTTCTCCCCTACCGCCAGTAGTAATTGGTGGGTCCTTAATTGTCTCCCTGGGATTACTCCAACGGCTACAAGGTCAGCAAAAACCCAATCCCAACACCTCCGCCCCACAAAAACAGCGAGTAGAAACACTAGCAATGACAGCAGTAATTAATACAGAACGCCAGTTAGGCTATGAACCCAAAGATGTCAGCGCCGACAATTGTGGCTATGATATAGAATCGCGCATCCCCGGTACAGGAAAGCTGCGGTTGATTGAAGTTAAGGGGCGCATAATGGGAGCGGATACGGTGACAGTCACTAAAAATGAAATTCTCACCGCCCTGAATAAGCCTGAAGGTTTTATTTTAGCACTAGTGCAAGTACCATTATCCCCAGAAATTACCACCCCCAGCGAACATGACTGCATCGTACGCTATATACAGCAACCCTTTGAAAGGGAGCCAGATTTTGACGTTACTAGCGTTAACTACAATTGGCGGAAATTGTGGGAACGGGGAAATTTACCCAAAACCTGACGACCTCCCCAGGGAACTTATTGATTTCGGTGGTTGAGCGAAGTCGAAACCACGCACCCCCCAACACCCCCTTATATTCCTTCGACCTCCCCAGGGAACTTATTGATTTCGGTTTCGATCCTACTCAAGTAAATAAAATACACACCTTAACATCATAAATCTTGTGGGGTGGGCATCCTGCCCGCCCCTCAATACCTCACTCAGATAAAATGTGCTGTAATTCCCTATTCCCTATTACTGCGATTGACTTTCTAACCATTGCTGCAAATCAGCAACACAGGAGAAATCTAACAGCGCCTCACCCAGTAAATCTAACCCGTCAAAATCTAAGGTGTAAATTGCTTCTAGTTGGGAGGGTTCCACCCATCCCAAGCGGCGATTGAGGAGTTTAATAATCAGCTGTTGCTCCCGTTCCAGTCCCTGTTCAAGACCGCGTTCAAGTCCCTGTTCAAGACCGCGCTGTTCACCGCGTTCCATCGCGAGTTGTTCCGTCGGACTGATTAAAGGCATTTTTCTCTCCTCCTCCAAGCTCCTGATTTTCCTTACCAATCCTGTTTGTAACTCCTTCGGCAATGTCATCATTGTATCAATAATCTTAAATAGCCTGATGACATCCGTCTTAGTTAATCCCCGCTCATACAATCCCCTAATAATTCGCCACTTCCATGCTTCCCGCTCAGAGGATGTTTTAAAAGTCTCTCATGATGTATCAAATATTTTCATATCCCCCTAAATCACCCTTTTCAACGAGGACTTTAAAGAATTTAGCCCCCCTTTTTAAGGGGGGTTGGGGGGATCAATCAGTATCATTGATGA
>NZ_JAQMTM010000134.1:0-16287 GCF_028331085.1 Anabaena sp. CS-542/02 | reverse complement strand
TCGTTAAGTCTCCATCTGATGGGCTGGTAATGAGCCGGGACATAAATGGTGCGCGAGGGATTTTCCTACGTGCATTGGTTGATACGCCCTCTCTTAAAGAGTGTATTTGTTAGTGAATGTTAGCAAAAAAGTATCGGATGGTCATACTACGCCCCCAGAACCTCCTCAATCAAACCATCTCAAAATTTGCGGAAAAATTTTTCCCTCTCAACACATTTCCCCAACGACGTATTATAATTAAAGTATAAACCTCATGGGTCCGTAACGGTTTCGACAGGTTGGCGAAAGCTACTCTGTGATTCAGGTCGAGAGTGAGTCTCCTCTCGCAAATCAAAGGCTCAAAACAAAAGTAAATGCGAATAACATCGTTAAATTTGCTCGTAAGCCTGCTACAGTAGCAGTTGCCTAATAACCTCTTACAGGTTCGAGCGTCTCTGGTTTGACTCCGTTAAGGACTAGAGACCAACCCCCAACGGACGCTCTAACAAGTGTTCTCTGGTTGGCTTGTTAGCTAAGACTTAATCAGAGCATCCTACGTTCGGGATAATGAACGATTCCCGCCTTGAGGGTCAGAAAGGCTAAACCTGTGAATGAGCGGGGGGTCAATACCCAATTTGGACAGCAGTTCGACTCTGCTCGGATCCACTAAAAACCAAACACAAGTCCACCAAACCCTCAGATGTTTAGGTGGATTTTGTTTGTGTTTGAGCCGATCCCCAGACATTCTTAACCTCAGGAGTGGCGTGGGTTTACTAATATGCGCGTTAATAACTGGACCTCGTTAGGTCATGGGACTGCAAAAAAAATGAAGGGATGCCTGTAATAACAAGCACCCCTGTAGCCGAAGATAAAGCCTTTTTCAGGCTAATGAAGTACACATTACAGCACTTTGCGCGACTAACTGCTATTCCCACAGGATTGACTGCTTTCGTTGCCACAAATCTGGATGATATCGTCATCTTATCGCTGTTTTTTTCACAGATAAATGCTTCCTTTCGCCGTCGTCACATCGTTATCGGTCAATATTTGGGTTTTAGTGTGTTAGTAATTGCCAGTTTACCGAGCTTTTTTGGCAAGTTTATCCTCCCAACATCCTGGATTGGCTTACTCGGTATTGTTCCCATGATCATTGGTATCAGTCGTTTATTAAATCCAGAGACTGACGAACAGGAAGATTTTAACAACCCCGAATCTTCGTCATCTTGGTGGTGTAACTTTCTTTCACCGCAATCTTACGCTGTTGCATCTGTTACCATCGCCAATGGTGGGGACAATATCAGTATCTATATGCCAATGTTTGCTACCAATACCTGGGATAGCTTACTGGTGATTTTGGCAGTGTTATTTGTGATGGTGGGTGTATGGTGTTATACAGCTTATTGTTTAACTCAAGTCAGTGCGATCGCTGCTTTGATTGTTCGCTACGGAAATCCCCTCGTTCCGTTCATTTTAATCGGCTTGGGTGCTTCTATTTTGATGGAAAGCCACACTTTAGAAACTCCCGCCTTAGCTATCATCACTTGTGTCAGTCTTGCTGCTTACCTGTTAGTTGTCGGCAAAAATGCTTGGCAAGAAAAATACACGTTTTCTTTGGGATCACCCGAACATGAGATTTTATCTAGGGTTAAACTAAGATGAATATTAAATAAATGTAAGTTGCATCAATAGATAGGTGAAAAAAATCTGACATAACACCTTAAATTAGGTAGTTATACATTGCTCAAACATATACAACTATTCAGGAAAAAACATGAAAAAAGTTTCCAAATATCTTGTTAAAATTGCTCTTGTCTGCTTATTAATGCTAGGAAATTTAATGATTTTTCAACCATCCTGGGCAGGAGAAAAATATAGTTCAGACCCAGACTATATAGAAATCACCGAAGCATTAGATACTGCTTTGCAAGAGGAAAAATCTCAAGGCTCCACACCAGAAAATCAGCTAGAAATTGCTAATTTAAAATTTCAAAAATATCTTCTGGAAAATAGCGAAAATCCTGTAGGAATTTGTCGCAATGACACAGAGAAAACCTTGCTGGTGTACGGTGAGAAATCAAAAAAATCTACCTCAACCTACGATAATGAATTGTATTTGCTCCCCAGTGGTGTAGAAACCGATGATGAGTGGGACTGTCAAGGCGTTTATATTCCTGGACAAGAGGCTACAGAATCACAAGCAGCTACATCTCCTCAAGCTTTAAAGATTGTGCATGGAACTCGGTTAGTTGCGACAACAAACGCCGAAACTGGAGAAACTGAATTCAATATCCCACCTGCTAAAGTTATCCAACCCGGTGAAGCTAACTGGTTGATTCCTGAAAATATCCAAGCTGCACTGGATGCTGGACTTACTACCGCCAGAATAGATGATTAAGGATTAATTTTTCAATAAAGCTAGTAAGTTGATAAAACATGGGAGTCAGATTTATTCTGGCTCCTATTTATGTAATTAAAGTTATTGGCAAATTAAAAACTATTAATTATAGAAGTTTGATCAAAATAATTTATGGAAAATTTCTGTGCATTATCTAATTAGATGCCTCAGTAATAAATTAGGAGAAAAACTTGTGAATTATGTATTATTGCTTTGATAATTTTTGTTTATGTGAGAAAATATCAATTAAGTATTAAAAATTTTGAATAGTTACTTCCCAGTGCAAATCTTATGAAGATGGAAACAGAAAGATTGGAATTGAATAAGTTAGGAAAGAAGATGTATCGCTCGGACAGAATCCGGGATCATCTAGCAAATGAACGGACTTATTTGGCATGGATGCGGAGTGGAATTGCACTCATGGGTTTTGGTGTGTTAATTGTGCGGTTGCGGATTATCCGACCACCCGTAGCACCACAACCCCCTGGTAATGGTTGGAAGTTGGGTTTGGCATTTGCTATTGTCGGTGTGTTATCAGTGTTACTGTCTACTCAGCATTATTTCGCAGTTCGCCGTGACATTGACGAAGATACTTATCAACCGCCAGACCGTTGGATATTTTTGGCGAGTTTAGCTGTGGTTCTCCTGGGTGGGGGAGTAATATACTATGTGTTTACTGTTCCCCTAGATTATTTGAACAGTTATATTCTGGAGTAGCAGGATGTAAATTGCTGAGTGAGATGATATGGATGAACAAGCAAGATATGAGTAGAGACTTTCCGTGGAACGTCTGTACATTCTTTGTCGGAGGGAACTAATGGATGACTTCCGACTCTGACAAATCCTTGAATAATGTAGTACTCAAGTAACGCTCGCCAAAACTAGGTTGGACTATAACGATCAACTTACCGCTATTTTCAGGACGCTTGGCTACTTGAATGGCTGCATACAAAGCTGCACCTGTGGAGATGCCTGATAATATACCTTCTTCTTTTGCTAATCTACGACTATAAGCGATCGCATCTTGATCATTAACTGCAATTACTTCATCAGTCAGTTCCAGACGGTAAATCGCTGGGATAAATCCCGCACCAATTCCTTGAATTTTATGCGGCCCCGATTTTCCTCCCGAAAGCACTTGACTATTAGTAGGTTCCACAGCAATAACTTGAAAACTGGGCTTACGTTGCTTGATCACCTCAGCTACACCAGTCAATGTTCCCCCAGTCCCCACTCCCGCTACTAAAATATCTACCTGTCCATCTGTATCTGACCAAATTTCTTCCGCAGTGGTTTGACGATGTACTTTGGGGTTAGCTGGGTTACGGAACTGTTGCAACATATAGGCATGAGGCAATTCTGACACAATTTGCTCCGCTTTGTCGATCGCTCCCCGCATCCCTTCAACTCCAGGCGTTAACTCCAACTGAGCGCCATAAGCTCTCAACATCGCCCGTCTTTCTGTACTCATCGTATCCGGCATAGTCAGAATCAAATGATAGCCCTTCGCCGCCGCTACCATTGCCAGAGCAATACCCGTATTCCCCGAAGTGGGTTCTACCAATATCGTTTTACCTGGATGAATTAAACCCTCCTCCTCTGCGGTTTCCACCATACTCACACCAATTCTGTCTTTCACAGAAGCCGATGGATTCATGCTTTCTAACTTCACCACAATCTGTGCCACAGCCCCTTCCCCTTGAGGAATTCTGTTTAACTGTACTAAGGGGGTGCGTCCGACTAACTCTGTAATATTTTTGGCAATTTTCATAAAAAATTCCTGTGTCCCTAAATGTAATACATCTCACTCTGCTGGAGGCGTGCTTCTCGCTGCTCGCATAAATCTTGAATAGTATATTGGCTCAAAACAGCTTGTGCCGAACTATCTGCTTCATGCCAAATATCCCGTAACAACTTTTGTTCTAAAGTGTTTTCAGCCAAAGATTCTTTTTCTTTGTGTTCTCCATCCAACATAATCACCACTTCCAGCAGCGTCAGTTGCCAAGGTTCTCGCGTCAAAATAAAACCACCCTTAGAACCACGCTGACTCTGCACCACACCCGCCCACCGTAGACTTGTGAGAATTTGCTCCAGATAACGCTCTGGTATAGGGTGCTTGGCGGAAATATCACTCATGGTCATGGGTGTTTTACGAGCAGAACAGCTGGCTAATTCTAAAAGTGCCAACAGAGCATATTCCACCTTGGCTGATAGATCCAAGAGGCTATAGTTCTGTTTTTTTAAGGTTTCACTCATCATACCACGGTAAATTGATAGACTTATTGTACTTTAAGCGAGAAAACTGCTAAAAACAATGTTTAAGGAGATACAGTTTATTAAAACTTAATTAAAGTACTATAAATCTATGCGTTTACTGGAGATTAATCAAAAAGCTCTGAATTTCAGGGACAATGAGTTTACCCAAAGTTCATTTATTTAGTCATGGGTAATTCAAGCTAGTAATATTTATTACTTCAAATCCAAAATCAGGATATCTTCATACCCCAGCACAAAACTATGCTTTTAACTGACTTACGCACAATTTCTGAACGAGATCCCGCCGCCCGTAATTGGCTAGAGATTATCTTCTGCTATCCTGGACTGCAAGCCTTGATGTTTCATCGCCTCACCCATTGGTTGTATAAAATTGGTGTTCCTTTTATTCCCCGCTTTATTTCCACTATCAGTAGATTTGTCACCGGAATTGAAATTCACCCAGGCGCGAAAATTGGTAAAGGTGTATTTATTGACCACGGAATGGGCGTAGTTATTGGTGAAACAGCGATAGTTGGTGATTATGCACTCATTTATCAAGGAGTCACCCTTGGCGGAACCGGAAAAGAAATCGGCAAGCGTCACCCTACCTTGGGTGAGAATGTAGTTGTAGGAGCAGGTGCGAAAGTCTTAGGTAATATTCAAATTGGTCATAATGTTCGCATTGGTGCAGGTTCAGTTGTCCTACGTGATGTCCCCAGCGACACAACAGTAGTGGGAGTTCCAGGGCGTTTAATTCGTGCGGATAATACTGATATTTTGGGACATGGAAAAGTTCGAGATGTAGAAGCAGAAGTCATCCGCGCCCTCTTTGAACGTGTCAAAGATTTAGAAAAACAAGTAGAACAATTAGATGTAGGTTTCCATCCATCTAGTCACCAAGCAGAGATTCTCCACAATCAAGAGGTTAAGAATGAAAGCAACTTAATGATTGAAGAATTTTTAGATGGGGCGGGAATTTAGCAGTGATTACTTTGGGGAAATCCCAAACACAAACCTCCTCACTGTCATAATTATGAATGAGGAGGTAACATAGCATTTCCTAGTCTAATAAAGTACAAAACTATCTGCGTTTATCTGCGTCCATCTGCGTTTAATTATTAGCGACTATCTTACGCCATTAGCCGTAGCAAAAACTCTGGCTTGTTTCGGTTTAATATAGACACGCTGTCCTTTTTCTAACTGAAGCTGATTAAACTGTTCTCGATTCAGGTGAGCATTCACCATCTCACCAGACCGCAAAACCAACTCAATGCGAATTTCCCAACCCAGATGAGTAATTCGCTCAACAGTCGCAGAAGTGCTATTCTCATCAGGAGTCTTCCCAATCAAAATATCTTGTGGTCGTAAAAATACTTTTTGATTAATGGACGCTGTACCTTTGTTGGGTATGATCCCAATATTAGTCGGGAGAACATTTACGGGGCCAATAAAACCCATCACAAAGGCTGTAGCTGGGTTGTCATAAATTTCGGACGGAGTTCCAACTTGTTCTACCCTTCCCTGATTCATCACCACAAGTTCATCAGCCACTTCCATTGCTTCTTCTTGGTCGTGGGTAACAAATACGGTTGTGACGTGAACTTCCGAATGCAGATTACGTAACCAAACACGTAAATCCTTACGAACTTTAGCATCTAATGCCCCAAAAGGTTCATCTAATAATAAAATCCGGGGTTGTACAGCTAGTGACCGGGCTAAGGCGATGCGTTGTCGTTGACCACCAGAAAGCTGAGAAGGATAGCGATCGCCAAATTGTTGCATCTGTACCAATTCCAAAAGTTCATCAACCCGTTGGCGGATGCGGTTTTTGGGATGTTTACGCAAACTCATTGCAAAGCAAATATTATCACGCACCGTCAAGTGTTTAAACAGCGCATAATGCTGGAAAACAAAGCCAATATTACGTTCCTGTACACTCTGGTACGTAGAATTTTCCCCTACCAACCAAATATCGCCACTGTCTGGTTTCTCTAAACCAGCAATTATCCGTAGCAATGTAGACTTTCCTGAGCCGGAAGGCCCTAACAGCGCCACCAGAGACCCAGTTTTAATCTCCAAACTCACATTATCTACAGCATGGAAGCTACCGAAGTGCTTAGAAATATTTTCAATTAAAATTCCCATCGTTCTTTGTTCCTCCAACTTGGTATATATTAAAATTAACTACGGTTTGTCTATCAACTTTTAGGACTTTATGAACATAACAACTTTATCCTCTGCTTTTACACCTCCTATACGTCATCTGAAAACCAGCTTTTCCTCCCGCTCTATACTGCCAAGAAACAACGATTATCTGTGGAAAATTGAGCAAGGTGTCGTGCGAATCGTCACATGGCATGAAGATGGGACAATTGTCACCCTGGGTCTATGGGGAGTAGGTGCCATTATTGGAACAGTATTGTCTAAAACAGAACCTTATCAAATTGAGTGCCTCACTAAAGTGGAATTAAGCGCAGTGGAAATTCAAGATTCATCGGAATTACTCCAAATTTTAAGGTTACATCTTCAGCGAACAGAGGAATTAATGGTAATTCGTAGCCATAAAACCGTAGAAATTATGGTTATTAAGTTGTTAGAATGGCTAGCGAATAGATTTGGGCGAGAAGTTCAAAAAGGTAGACTAATTGATTTGCGTCTGACTCACCAAGACATTGCTGAAACCATTGGTTCTACTCGCGTCACCATCACTCGTATTTTGCAAAAATTAGAAGAACAAGGATCTATTCACAGGCTGCGGTTACATAGAATTGTGCTGCGGGAAGAGGATATTTGGCACTATGAAATTTAAAAACAAACAATCTAAACAAATCAACAATGCCAACTATCACCATCTGGACTGGACTTACCTAAAATTTTCAGATTTAAAGATTCCAGATAAGTTAAACAACTATTGATGTGAGACATAGAACCTTCTAGTTCTAAGTCAAAACATCCTTGTTCATTAGTATTTTTGTCTAGCTCTGCTCCGGTAATATTAACTGTCAATTGATAGCGAGAAATCATTTGAGAAATAATTGGTTCTTGCAAGTAAAATTGAGGAATATGTAAACGCACACGTAGTCGAGTCATGCTCATACTTTGACCAACAAATAAAACCATAAATCAATATTTGATTTAGATAATCTGTCCATGCAAAGAAGAAGCATCTAACCATAGTGGTAACTTCAGGTTTTCCAAATAATCGCAACTAGAAAAAAGTTGCTGCGGTTTACCCCACAGGTCTAAATCAAACCAACCATCCTCTTGCTGATTTGCTGGTAGTGAAGCCCCAATAATATTGACTGTGATTCCATAGCCAGAGACTAAATCAAAAATGATGGGTGTCTGGTAGTAATCTTTGAAAATACAAATTTGCAAGCCCAGCCGATAGGATTGACCGCCGTAAAATTGGTAAGTATAATTTATTCCAGGTGTAGGTATTTCTGGCCTTGGACGCGGAAATGACCGAGAACCTAAATTACGCTGCATAGCCTCTGTAATACCTGTATGCATTAAATCTACTCCCAAGTTATGTAAATACAGCAGTCCATCATCAATATGTTGAGATTTACCTTGGAGTTGTAAGTCAAACCAACCGTAGCTGTCTGTAGCTGAGAGCATCGCCGCCTTGATATTCACCCTGACACCATAGCGGGATACCAAACGAGAAATCAAAGGTTGGCGTTGGTAATGCAGGGGTATACGGATGCGGGTATCAATGGCAGTTATTGGGTGTATTTTTTTACGTGGCATAAGATTAGGGAACTAAGAGAACAGTTAATCACCAATCGCCGACGCTATTTTCATCCCAGATTTCTAGCTCTATATCCCGGAGCCAATTGATAGCATCATCTATCTGTGTTGTAAAACCTTGTAAATCCAGTTCAAACCAACCGTCACCCACAGCATTTGCACCCAAAATCGCCGCTGTAATATTAATCGTTAAACCATAGTCCGAGACTAAACGCGAAATAACCGGTTCTTGATGAAAATTGGTGGGAATTCGCAGGCGAATTTGTCTGTGAGTGATTTGATTGTTGGTAACCATATTCAAACTACCTATTTTTCAGAAATACAAAAAGTTAGCTCTAGCGTCGGGCTATATTGGCTTGGATGTCGTCAAAGATTGCACCATCGGCAAAGAATTTCGGACTAACTTGATTCCATCCACCAAAGTCTTCAATGGTGAATAACTTGGAGATTTGGGGATAGGTATCGGCAAATTCCGCAACTACTTCTGGTACAACTGGTCGGAAACCCACTTTGGCAAATTCGCGCTGGGCTGCGGGGGTAAAAAGAAACTGCACAAAAGCTTCTGCTACTTCCCGGTTACCTCGCTTATCAACATAGCTATCGACTACGGCAATCGGGTTATCAATGGAAATATTAACTTCGGGAATTACGTAGGGTAAGTTTTGTCCCTGTTGTTTAGCTAAGATGACTTCGTTTTCATAGTTTATCAGTGCATCTCCCTGTTTTTGTACGAAGAATGCATCAGTAGCTTCCCGTGCATCTCTGGGTAGAACTGCCACGTTCTTGTAGACTTTAGTCACAAAGTCTTTGGCTTGTTTTTCAGTGCCGCCTGTTTTAGTTACCTTTCCCCACAAGGCCATATAGTTCCAACGAGCGCCACCAGAGGTTTTGGGGTTAGCAGTAATAACACTGACATCACTGCGGGCTAAATCATCCCAGTCTTTAATGTTTTTAGGGTTGCCTTCACGAGTAACAATCACACCCACGGAACGATGGACAATACCATCACCGTTGGGTGTCTTTTTCTCCCAACCTGGTTTAATCAATCCGGCATCCTGGAGTTGCAAGGTATCTGCTGATAGAGCTAGGGCGACAATATCTGCCTCTAATCCATCAAGCACCGCACGGGTTTGGGAGCCTGATCCGCCATAGCTCTGGTCAAATTTGACAGTTTGGCCTGTCTTTTCTTGCCACTCTTTGGCGAATAGGGGAATGATTTTTTCGTAGGCGGCGCGGGTGACGGCGTAGCTGACTAGGGTCAGTTCTTTTGTTTGTGAAGTGCTACCACTCTTATCAGGAGAAGGAGAGCAGGCGGCGATAACACCACTTAAACTGATTCCTACTAAAAACAGCGAAATAAAACTTTTTAAAGACGTGGGTTTCCATCGATTCCAAATATATTGCGACATACTGACCTTGTGCTCCTGAATTTAATCTACGGTTAATCTATCAAGTTATAGTTCTTTTGGGATGATTTTTAGATATTACAGATAATTCCATGAAATAGCAAGATATTCTCCATAATCCCCATCAAGAATATGGGGATTATAAAGCTGTTAAAAGTGCAAGCTTTATGCGGGCGATAAGCCTGATCCGTGGCGCCTTGCTTACCGCTCTAGCTATAATTGTCTAAAATAGCCTCAATTTTTACATCATCTTGATGATTTTTCAGTAGTTCGTGAAACTCATACACAGCATATTGCATCTCTTGTCAGGTAAGCTGGTAGCCGGTAAGATGCCCGCACGACAAGAGTTTTATCATGCATATTTGTACTTCATTTACCTGAAATATGCTGTAAGTTGGCTTTCAAGCCTCCCCTGATAGCCCCTAGCGTAGCCACAGCAAAAAGCCAGCAACTTAGTTGCTGTTTCTGGTGGGGTTTTCGGCTTACCTTCTTTATAGATAATTAATTCGGCTTGTTTTCCCAACTTGGGACTTCCACAGGCGGAGGACTTGACCCTTGAGTTTCCACTGGCTGTGTGGGGATATTGATCGTGGGATTGGATGGACTCACGGGGGGGGGTGATCCCATATCTTTACCCATAGTCGGTAAAGTATTTTCCTGGGAACCCTTTTGCTGTGAAGCCTCACGATCATCACGGATTTTTCGTAATGTCTCCACTAATGGTGGTGTGGGAGTAGTGCTAGGTGTGACTGATGGCTGAGTAGATATGGGTGGTGGCGCACTTTCGGTGGAAGTGCTGTTACTGGTATTTGGAATTTGCTTCTGAACCACGGGAACATCATCCTCGACTGTTCTACGAGTTCTCACGGGTACAGAGCGACGCGGTAAGGAATTACGGGGATTTGCTCTCCTGTTAATCTGTTCTTTCTCCAATGAAGATGGTGCATTACCCAATGGTGTTTTTGGTTCCGGCTCAACTGTGGGCTGTTCAAATAGCTCTGGTGAAGATAACTGTGTCCGAGAATTAGAAAATATCCTAGTAATACCAAAACCTGCTGTGCCTGCAACAAGTGCTACAGTTAGAGCTACGAAGATTCGAGCAGCACCCTGGTTCTCAGACCTTGATAGCTTTTTTTGCCGTTTGACCACAACTTTTTGCCGCTGCTGCACAGGTAAGACTACAGTTGGTACTGTCTGAGTTGTCACTGCTCGCTGTGCATTCATGGTATGTCCAGGCAATAATTGCAACCATTCTGCAACTGTTGCCGGACGAAATTGAGGTTCTACCGCCATACCACGCATGACCGCTTCATTCACAGCCGCACTCACGTGCGGTTGCAGTTCGCGAGGAGATGACATTTTCTCGCGATCGCGTAACAATACTGGTAACGGAACCTGTCCTGTCAACAAAGCATACAAAGTTGCGGCTAAACCATAAACATCTGTAGCGGGTGTGCGCTGTGCTTGGGTTAAATATTGTTCTAGGGGAGAATAGCCCTCAGAAACCATTCCAGTGTGAGTTTGCCTCACACCATGATTAAATTCCCGAGCAATGCCAAAATCAATCAGCACTACTTCCTGAGTTCCCTCTCGCAGGATAATATTATCTGGCTTGACATCCCGGTGCAGCAAACCATTGTTATGTACCACCTGTAATGCCGAGCCAATTTGACGAATATAATGAATTGCGGTGGCTTCCGGGATGGGTATAGCCGGTAATACAAATGCTTCTCCCAAAGTATAGCCACGAATGTATTCCATCACCATATAAGGTAGTCCAGCTTCCACAAAAAAGTCACTGACGCGGACAATGTGAGGATGGATACAAATGGCCAATCTTCTGGCTTCATCTTGGAATTGGCGCTCAAACTTAGCAAAATCAGGATGTTGACGCAGCCGTTCATTGATAGTTTTGATCACTACCTCCTGACCTAAGTAGTTATGATTAGCCTTAAAGGTAATGCCAAAGCCACCGCGCCCTATTTCCTGAACTAGGGTATATTTACCACCTTGCAAAGTTGTGCCTGCTAACATAGAAAGTGTTGAATCTGAGTGCTGATTAAGCAGATATTGCTGATTATACGGTCTTCTGGCAATTCTAAATCGCCAGATGAACACAGATAATTCTGTAACTCATCTCCATGAAAACCGCTATATTTCCAACTGTCGAACTGGAAAACCTCCCGCTTAATATTAACACCTTCATCTTTCTCATCATACAGTAGACCTGAGAGGATGCCCTTAAAATCGCTGTCCTATATCTATATGGAGTTTGCCTTCGCCCTGGTCATTTATACCATAATCAGCCCGAATTAAGCCCAGAGGTGACTCAATACGTACTCCAGCGCCATAACCAAAACCATGACCAGGTTTACCCTGCATCCCACCTGGATCTCCCAATACAGTACTACCAGAGCCTAAGTCGGAGGCAAAATCGGCGAATACTACACCCCCCAACACTGGCACAATGGGGAACCGGTACTCGGCGCTAGCTAATACATAAGTGCGACCACTACCCAAGTCCCCTCGATCATAACCCCGCACCGAATTAGAACCACCCAAGTTAAAACTTTCATATGCTGGTAAAACACCAATTACTGTACCAGCTTGAAAATTCACAGCGAATACTTGTGGCTGTGTACTATTACTGTTAAAAAACTTGACGGGCATATATTGTGTATAGTTAGCCTTGAACCGGTTCATGGCAATATTACCTTGACCAAGTGGTAAAGATTGTTCTGTGCTAAGTCTGACTACAGAACCTTGAATAGGATTAAAAATATTATCTCGTTGATCTTGTATGGCCAGAAAGGATACTGTAAACAAATCATCAATACCAGTACCACTAACGGAGAGGCTATTGCCCCCAGCCTCTGTTGGGGTAATATTACCTTGGCGATCGCGAATACTAGTGCGAGTGTAGTTAAATCCCAAAGTCGTATCCCAATTATCCAGGGGTTGCTGGAAGCTGATACCAGTACCAATCCGGGCTTCCCGCACCCTGTCACCATTGGGTAGTGTCACACCTTTACGAAAAGTTGGGGAAATCTCCCGGCGACGGAAAGCATTAATTTTGTAGCCTAAGCGATCAGGTGCAGTGGCACGATAAGGACTAGTAAACTGAGTATTAAACTGCAAATCATTGAGACTCAGACCCACATTTACACCTAAGTTATCATTAATACCGCCAAAATTCCGGTCTTGATAGCTTAAGGTGGCAAATAATCCCACGTCAGAGTTAAAGCTAGCACCTAAATTAATAGTACCGGTGTTAAATTCTTTCAGTTCGTAAACTAAATTAATTGTTTGGCTATCACCTTCGAGGGTAACATTCACAGTTTCAAATAAGCCAGTACGATATAACCGTTGTATATCTTGGCGCAGAGTATTTTCTCGAAAAATTTGCCCAGACTTGAGTTGTAACTGCTGTCTGAGGAAATCTGGGTGGGTACGTCCGACCACCGGTTTACCCTGACTATCAAGGGTTTGACCATCCTTATTAATAAAGCGAAACTTAATCTCACCTACCAACCCTTGAGCAACATTTACTGTCACGACACCTTTCCCCTTGGGTGCTGGGGAAGCAATTGTAAGTGATGTAGCTGTTGCTTTTAAGGTAATATTGCTAGCTGCCAAACTAGCTAAAGTTAGAATTGCAGCAGAAGAAACTCGCATAATTAATACTCTAGTCTAATGAAATGGGAGTGAGTTGTACTGAAATGAATTCATGAGCATATCTTGCCCAAACCAACAGTTAATTTTAATATTTTGTTTTTGACCCGATTATAGTCGGTAAATTTTCTTTACCAGCAACAATTTCCCATTAACCGTGTTTTTATGAGTAATATCTCCCAATTATCGCCAGATGCAGCTTCTTGTTTTTCTCCTTTCCAGGTACTTGTTTTAAGTAATGGTCACGGAGAAGATATGATTGCTGTGAGAATTTTACAGGAACTCCAACAACAAGAAAACCCCCCAGATATCTTTGCATTACCTTTAGTCGGTGAAGGGCGTGCTTACCAAGAGCTAGGTATCCCCTGTATTGGTTCAGTACGCACTATGCCCTCTGGTGGTTTTATTTACATGGATGGCAAGCAGCTGATCAAAGATGTACGTGGCGGTTTGGTGCAACTTACCCTCAATCAAATTCATGCTGTTCGTGGTTGGGTGGGTTCTCAAAAAAAATTAGGTAACAACAGCGCTATTTTAGCTGTGGGGGATATTGTTCCTCTGTTATTTGCCTTTTTTAGTGGTGGTAATTATGCTTTCGTTGGTACTGCAAAATCAGAGTATTACGTGCGTGATGAAGTAGGACTATTAACCAGGAAATCAAAAGCTGCACGTTGGGAAAACTTTTCTGGTTCAATTTATCATCCTTGGGAACGTTGGTTGATGAGTTGTGGCCGTTGTCAGGCTGTGTTTCCTAGGGATGCGTTAACTACCGAAATATTACGAAATTGGTCAATTCCTGCAATTGAAGTGGGTAATCCCATGATGGATGGTCTAAAACCGACCTGTATATCAGCCCCTGATGAGCAAGAAATAGCCAGACCATTAGTGATTACTCTCTTACCGGGTTCCCGTCCTCCGGAAGCCTACGCTAACTGGGAAGTGATTATGAGTGCTGTTTCCGCATTAATGGCTAGTTTCTCAGAAGCAGATGGGATTTTACATAGTTATAGTTCTATGGTGTTCTTAGGTGCGATCGCTCCTGGTTTAGATCAAAGTATTTTATCCCGCACTATTGACTCTCAAGCTTGGCAAACCCATGGAGAATCTCCTGTCCCCATTGGCGATCCTGATGCTTTGATATTTCAGCAAGGAAACAGTTATTTGGTCTTGACACAACAAGCTTATAATGATTGCTTATATTGGGGAGATTTTGCGATCGCCATGGCTGGTACAGCAACCGAACAATTTGTAGGTTTAGGCAAACCAGCCATCGCCATTCCCGGTGATGGTCCCCAATATAACCCCGCCTTTGCCGAAGCTCAAAGCCGACTTTTAGGAGCATCTCTATTTTTAGTCGATCATCCCGCACAAGTTCCTCACATGGTAGAATACCTGTGCCAAAATCCTGATAGGTTACAGATGATTGCCCATAACGGAATACGGCGCATGGGTAAACCAGGCGCTGCACGCCGCATTGCTGATTGCTTAAATCAAAAATGGTGCTAGTAAGTAGGTGAACAGAAAAAACCCGAAGTATGTAACGAAGAGTAAAGTGTCCCAAAACCTCTTCTCTGTTCCCCGTTCCCTGTTCCGGTGTTCCCTTGTCATAACGACAAATTTTAATGCCTACTTACTTAGTAGCAACAATTAATGATTAACCGACCAAACCAGAACGCAGAGCACGTACTGCTGCTTGGGTACGGTCATCAGCACAGAGTTTATTGAGGATGTTACGAACATGAGTTTTAACTGTCCCCACTGTGATGTATAGCTGCTCGGCAATTTGCCCATTGCTGCATCCAGCTACAATCAACTCTAAAATTTCTAGTTCCCGTTGAGTCAGAGGATAGGTTTCTAAAACTTGTTCGTATTCCGTTGGCAGTGCTCCAATTTTAACTGTTTTCTGCTTATCCGTGGCTTGGCTTTCTCCGGGAATACCTTGGCGCATTTTCCGTAGTACCACATTGGCGATCGCTGGATCAATCCAAGAGTTACCGTCATAAGTTGCTTGTATTGCCTCAGTTAATTTATTGATGCTAGTCTCTTTCATATAATAAGAATCCGCACCCGCAGCAAAAGCTGCTAGTACAGCATCTTCTGTATGGTCCATTGTTAAAATCAGAATTTTGGTGGCCGTTTGCCCTGTTTCTGCTTGGTAACGTCTAAATTTGCGAGTGAGTTCAATACCATCCATATCAGGTAAGCCAATATCTACCACTGCCACATCTGGTTTAGCTGTTTCCAAAAGTTTCAGTCCTTGAGTGGCATTTGCTGCTTCACCTATTACCCTCAGAGCGCTGTGAGATTGTAATGCAGCTCTGAGTCCCATTCTGGTTAAATCATGATCTTCTATTAAAATAATGCTAATTTCACTCATTGGTATACTCACTCTTGATAATTGTGTCTTCCTAGAAATATGTCCTGATTTTTTTTTAGCAGTTTATCTTACTTTATCCCTAACCAAAGGTAGATGAGATTTTCATCTAAAATCATCCTTCGACAGAAATAATAAATCTCCACTTTTTCACCCTATATCCTCTTAAAAATCCAGCTAAAGATATAGGTTCATTTTTCCAATCATTATGAAATATTCCTATGATTTATCATCTATTTCATGTCTCCATTAGTAGAAACTTCCTGAATACTATTTTATTTAAACCCTTAATAAAATTTTCTAGATAGTTAGGTTCTTCAGTACCTAATATGCTAAATTGTTTTGATAAAATCCGAAAAAGCTTACCGTATAAGGGAAATAATGTTGGTTATTGAAGAAAATGCCTGAATATTCCTTCTTAATCTCTGTTCCCTGTTCCCTGTTCCCTGTTC
>NZ_JAQMTM010000133.1:0-5564 GCF_028331085.1 Anabaena sp. CS-542/02 | reverse complement strand
GGCTGAAACTGAACGTCAAAAAGCTGAAACTGAACGTCAAAAAGCTGAAACTGAACGTCAAAAAGCTGAAACTGAACGTCAAAAAGCTGAAACTGAACGTCAAAAAGCTGAAACTGAACGTCAAAGGGCGGATGAAGCCGAAAGGAGAGCAATTATTTTGGCTCAACGTTTAAGAGAATTAGGTATTGAACCTGACAATATTGTGTAAGGGTTGACAGTCCCCTGAGCTAAAATCCGGGGGATTCTTAACTCATTAGGAGTATACATTAAGCATTGTCATGAGTTACACAAACCCAGATTTTTAGTAGCTGTGATTACTTAAATTATTTTTTTAGATGTTCAAAACAAGCAGAAAAAATATGATAATTTTGATACAAATTTGTTAAGAATAGTTACAATGAGGTAACGGAAGGAAATATTATTTATGGTAAATTCACTTGACAATGCGCCACCACATCAAGTCGTGATTATTGGTGGAGGCTTTGGTGGACTGTATGCGGCCAAGGCACTTGCTAAGGCGAAGGTAAATGTTACCCTGATTGATAAACGTAATTTTCACCTATTTCAGCCGCTGTTATATCAAGTTGCGACGGGTACCCTATCACCTGCTGATATTTCCTCGCCATTACGCTCTGTGCTGAGTAAGAGCAAAAATACTCAGGTGTTGCTCGGGGAAGTCGATGATATTAATCCAGAGGTACAGGAAGTAATTATAGGGGAAAAAAGAGTACCCTATGATACGTTAATTGTGGCTACAGGTGCAAAGCATTCTTACTTTGGTAAGGATGAATGGGAAAAATTCGCCCCAGGTTTGAAAACCGTAGAAGATGCTATAGAAATGCGTCGGCGCATATTTTCCGCATTTGAAGCCGCAGAACAAGAAACAGATCCAGAAAAACGCCTAGCTCTACTGACCTTTGTGATTGTGGGTGGTGGCCCGACTGGTGTAGAATTGGCAGGGGCGATCGCGGAATTGGCGTACCAAACCCTCAAAGAAGATTTCCGCAACATTAATACTTCAGAAACGCAAATTTTACTGTTAGAAGGAATGGATCGTATCCTTCCACCTTTTGCGCCAGATTTATCCGAAGCTGCAGCAGCATCTCTCAAGGAGTTGGGTGTGGTTGTGGAGACCAAAGCCTTGGTAACCAAGATTGAAAATGATGTTGTTACCCTCAAACAAGGTGAGGAGGTCAGAGAAATCGCGTCTAAAACTATTTTGTGGGCTGCAGGTGTCAAAGCTTCACCCATGGGAAAAGTCTTAGCTGAACGCACAGCTGCGCAGTGCGATCGTGCTGGGCGTGTGATTGTGGAATCTGACTTGAGTATTAAGGGGTATGATAGTATTTTTGTAGTTGGTGATCTGGCTCATTTCTCCCATCAAAATGGGAAACCTTTACCAGGGGTTGCACCCGTTGCTAAACAGGAAGGAGAATATGTTGCGTCACTGATTCAAAAACGGCTTCAAGGTCAGACTTTGCCATCCTTCAATTACACCGACCACGGTAGTTTGGCAATGATTGGGCAAAACTCCGCTGTGGTAGATTTGGGCTTCATCAAGTTAAAAGGTTTCTTTGCATGGCTATTTTGGTTATTGATTCACATCTACTTCTTAATTGAGTTTGACAATAAGTTGGTAGTAACCATTCAGTGGGTATGGAATTATATTACCCGTAATCGTGGAGCTAGGTTAATTACAGGTCAGCAGGCTTCTCTAAAAGTAGAAGTTGATGGGAGTACTCATTACCAACCAGCAGTAGATAGGCGTCCAGTTAACGTTTAGACCTTTAGTGTGTTTAGGTTGGCTGCGCTGGAGTGTTTTTCGGTGAAACTGCTCTAGAAACGTTCCCAGGAACGTTTCTATACCTAGATTTACCAATTGAGGAATTTGATCAAAAAAACGTAGATTTATTTTCAGTTTCTTGAATAAACGCCTCAAATTGATTATTGGGTGTCCATTGGATAGCGCCGTCATCTCTAGTAGAAAATAGCTGTGTCTGGTTTTTACTCAGATTAGATAAGGTTTTTGGGTCTAGGTTAGTATAAGAGGCTATGGCCACTTGTGGTTGAAGCATTTGTACTAAATCTAACAAGGACTCAGGTCTACACCACAATACTTGTGGACGCACCAAGCTACCTGCTTTGACTAGCTGTTCTACCTCCTGAGCCTTGACATCCCCCACCAATAGCCAATTCTGTCCTTGAATTTGCAGTTGTAAGACAGGTTTATCATTAATTAACTGAGCAGTTACTGAACCAGTATTGACTATTTGACCGGGGGCTAATGGTTGGTGTATTCCTTGTTGCTTTTGCACTTGCTGTTGAATTGCCTGATTAGTAATGTTGTTTGTGAGGTTGGCTGAATATTCATAAAAGTTATCTATTCTTATAGTTTGTAGTACTTCCAACCAAGCGCTACTGTCCTGGTATTTTAAATTACTGCTGATTCCGCTGCGCTCAGTGGCAAAGGCGATCGCCGAATCTATGTGATTAATGCCCTGCTGTTGTAAAAATGGTAAAATTGTGAAGCGTCCAGTCCCCTGCTTTCCACCATTAATTAGTGTCACCTTTCCTCGCTCCTGAATGACAACAACTGGTTCTTTACCTGCTGCTAGGACTGTGATTCTAAATAATGTATTGGCAGAATGCCAAAAGGGGATGAGTACCAAAGCGATGGCCATGAAACTGGCAAATAACCAGCGTTTTTGCCACGAAGGTACTAGCCAAACCAAAATCACCAGTGCATATATTGCCAGCAATTGCCACGTAGATATACTACCCAAATTCAGAGAATTACCGGGAAAGCTTCTAAATAATTGTACCAATTTAAATAACCAGTCAGTAGGGTAATATAATAGTTCTGCTAAGGTACTGCCACCTGTAGGCCAAAGTAATGCTGCTATGGCGCTAATAATCCCACCTATACTAATGGTTGCAATCAAAGGTGTGCTGATCATATTCAGTATTACTCCGTAAGCAGGCATCATCCCAAATACAAAAAGTTGCACAGGTAAAGTCCAAATTGTAGCAGCCAGGGGAACGGCAATTAAGGAAGCGATGACCGGTGGTAACCAATCTAAGCGTTTTACCAATGCGGGAACTGTGACCACTAACCCTAGTGTGGCTAAAAAACTCAATTGAAAGCCTAAATCCCAAATCCATAGGGGATTAATTAACAATAATAAAGTTGCTGCTAATAACAGAGAGGCAAATTTTTTAACTTTCCTTTGTAATAATAAACCCACTAAAGCCGCAAAACCCATAATTACCGCCCTTAGTACTGAAGGTTGGAACCCTGTTAAACTCAGGAAAATAATCAAGGCTAAACAGCCAAAAGTAAACCTTGTTCTTGCAGATGCACGGCTTGTCAACTGCATTACCAAACCTAAGACTAAAGAAACGTGAAATCCTGAAGCTGCTAAAGTATGAGCCAATCCAGCTTTGACAAACAAATCACGAATATCGTGGGGTAAATCGACTGCTTTGCTACCTAAGACCATTGCACTTACCAATGGACCATGTGGAACACCCAGGCTTTGAGTGTGCGATCGCACAATTCGCTGCCGAACTTGCCACCATCCCCACGGACGTTGATCATACTCATCCAGGAAAGTAATCTGTCTTCCACTCAAACCCGCAAATATTCCTTGGTAATTAAGAAACTTCTGAAAATCGAAACCACCAGGGTTGTATGCTGTTCTTGGCTTGTATAAAACTCCCGTCACAGCAATTTGTTGACCAGGATATAACCCAGTACTCTGGAGCAAGGGTACTGTTACATATAATTTTCCCGTCACACCTTTAGCCGCATCTAGCGGACCTGCTTCATTCTTAACTTGATCAACCTGAGTAGCTGCTAATACAAATTGTCCTCGTTGGTTGCGAGTTAAACGGGGGTTACTTATCACTTGGCCACGAACCATCACCAGTTGTTGCTGATTACCATTATTTTCCGATACCAGCAATGTACTAATATCTTGCGCTCCCGGTTGGGGCGATCGCCATTGAAAATATACACTTGCTAATAACCCCACTAAACCGGCAACTAACCATATTCTAGAATGAGGAATATTTGACGAGATATTTCTTAATCCCTGAGTTGTACTGCCATCAGTTGGGTATTGTGTAGCTTTCCCTAATCTGCGTTTTCTAAACAGAACCGCTCCCACCATCCCTAAACCTAAAACCCAAACACCACCCCAAGGTACTGAGGTAAACAACAACCCTAAAATAAAACCAAGACAGATAACCACACCACTCGTCGGAATCATAAGTCACTCGTCAAAAGTAAAGGAAACATAATAACTCTTCAGGCTCCCAAACTTGCTGATTTACTCTCTTAGTTAGGACTGAGGCAAAAAAAACCTCACTTTTTGAGCTTGAGTGTCCACTCTAACTCTCATTACTCAGTGCAATCTGTGATTTCTTCTCACCTGACCTCTGCCTCAGTCCTGTTATTGTTTTACATTCAAGAGCTACAAACCTTTATCCCCTTGAGTAAAGGAAAACCCAACTTTTCCCGTTGCTCAACATATAGATGAGCCACCTTCCGAGCCAAATGACGAATCCTCCCAATGTAACGAGTTCTCTCCGTCACCGAAATTACGCCTCTAGCATCCAGTAAGTTAAACGTATGTGAACACTTCATAACATAATCTAGGCTGGGTACCACCAAACCACGCTCAGTTAATTGGCCAGCCTCCTGCTCATATAAATTAAACAGTGTTAAAAGCAACTCAGGATTAGACCCTTCAAAGTTATAAGTACACTGCTCAATCTCACTTTGTAGGAAAACATCACCGTAAGTGATGTTGTCAGTCCAAGCAATCTTAGTAATGGCTTCCACTTGCTGGAGGTACATCACCAGCCGCTCTAACCCGTAGGTGATTTCAATCGACACGGGACGACAATCAATTCCCCCACACTGTTGGAAATAGGTAAATTGAGTAATTTCCATCCCATCTAACCAAACTTCCCAACCAGTTCCCCAAGCACCCACCGTCGCATCTTCCCAGTTATCTTCCACAAACCGAATATCGTGGTCTTCGGGACGAATGCCCAGAGCCGACAAGGAATCAAGGTAAATTTCTTGAATATTATCTGGCGACGGCTTAATCAGAACTTGATACTGATAATAGTGTTGAAAGCGATTGGGGTTTTCACCGTAGCGTCCATCAGTAGGACGACGGCATGGTTCAACATAAGCCACTGACCAAGGCTCCGGACCCAAAGCCCTTAAAAATGTATGGGGGTTTTTAGTACCCGCTCCCTTCTCAATGTCATATGGTTGGGCAATTAAGCAACCACGTTCACCCCAAAACTGATGCAATAAACTAATCACAGACTGAAAATTCACGCTCTACCCTCCCTTAGTCACCAACTGGCATACACTATTCTTGCCTACAACCTAGCACTGTGGCGAGTTTCAGAGACGTGAAAAAAAATCTGCAAATTTTGGGAAAAAAGAGTTGACAAAGGTAGAGACAGTAGCTATATTGGATAAGTGCCTGAGAGACAAGCGCTGCAAAGCGGAGTTCGAGGGGACACCGAACCATGAAAATATT
>NZ_JAQMTM010000132.1:0-10227 GCF_028331085.1 Anabaena sp. CS-542/02 | reverse complement strand
TGGTGGTAGTCTTTTTCAGAAACTTAATTGGAACACAATCGCGTCTGGCTAAGGCGTGCAAGTCTACTGAGGGATAACCGCTCCCATGCCCCCTTTGAAGTAGAAAGTAAAGTCTAGCTTTGTCTAGGTTTTATATAGCAGCGGCAGGCATAGACCCCAACAACCTACCAGAGTAGCAGGTAGCCATGACCACCACAGTAGTTAATCCCCAAATAGAATATCCTAGTTCCGACGGAGAACCCTTGGCAGAAACTTATATACATCTGTATGCAATTATCACTACCCTGGAGGTGATTAAACAATACCTCGCCGGTCAACAAGCCACGGTCTTGGCTGATCAATTTCTCTATTATGTTCAGGGATTCCCTAAACTGAGAGTGACCCCAGATGTAATGGTGATTTTTAATGTGGCTCCTGGGGGTCGGGATAATTATAAGCTGTGGGAAGAAGGTCAAGTACCCAGGGTAGTGTTTGAAATGACCAGCAAAAGCACTCAGAAGCAAGACCAGGAACAAAAGAAATTACTATACGAACAGTTAGGGATTTTAGAATATTGGTTATTTGACCCCAAAGGTGAATGGATTCCCGAACAATTAAAGGGTTATCGTTTACAAGATGAGGTTTATCAACCCATCAGCGATCGCATATCTCAACCTCTGCAATTGCGGTTAGAAGCAGAAGGGGAACTATTACGGTTCTATCGATTAGATACTGGAGCTAAGTTACTCATACCTACAGAATTAGCAGAGTTGGCTGAAAAAGAACGCCTACGGGCTGATAAACTCGAAGAGTATCTAAGGTCTCAAGGAATAGACCCCTATAATTTATAACATAAATGATATTAGTCCACTGTAGGTGGACTTGGAGCTTTTACACTTCAGCTAAAATATCCAAAAACCACCCATGAGAGGATGTTTGATAAGTTTTATAAGGTGATTTTAGACACTTCTTGATCCCCCCTAACCCCCCTTAAAAAGGGTGGAACTAGAGTCAAAGTCCCCCTTCTCAAGGGGGATTTAGGGGGATCTAAAAATATTAGATACACCATGAGGAATTTTCTAAACATCCTCTGAGAGGGGACTCTATTTTTTACAACCTATTTAAGCAATTTCGTGGTTTATTGTTTGAACTAGTATAACCACCCCCAGCAGCTAGTAATTATCAAGAGTCTGTGGAATTGATACTCCCCACGGCTAAAAGCCGGGGGATTCTTGAATAGTCCACAAACGAACCTTCAACGGTGCTATCAAAGACACCCTACACGCTCAAAACAAATACCAGTACAAAAGGTATTGCAATTGCGCTTACTTTTTTTTTGCTTTGGTGAGTCCATCGCAATGCCAGTTAGGTACGCTCAACATCCTGCCATTATTTGCCCTTTAACTATTCCAAATCAAGTTGGATATGTCCGTTGCCGGGATTTCTCCGCACTAGGATGTTTCCTCACGTAGATGGTTGTTCTTACTCCCTTCAACCATTATATCACTGTGGCTAAAGCCAGTCAATCGTTCTAATGCGACTAAAGTCGCTATCGACTTATCCCCATGCCTAAAAGCCAGGGGCTTGCGTCTCGTTTTCTGGTCAAAGAAACTTCCTTCCGCATTGATGGAGTATTTTTACCCCCACTGGCTCAAAACCAAAGCGATCGCTACAAGAAAAGAACTATCACAAAGATGGTGTAATCAAAACCGATGAGATATTACTGATGTTAAAAAAACTAACTATTCATAACTTTAAATCTTGGCAGAATACAGGGGAGATGCCATTAGCATCTTTAACGGGATTATTTGGTACTAATAGCTCAGGAAAAACTGGCATTATCCAACTGTTATTAATGCTCAAACAAACTGTAGAATCTCCAGACAGACAACGAGTATTACATACAGGGGATGATAAAACTTATGCTGATGAAGTTTTTCTAGCTGGCTAAAACCTGTGAGTGCGGAAAATATCCCCGACTTATACCAAAATTTATCACTACCTAACAAGATTATAGTCAGAAGTCGGGGATATGAGTATTTAACACTCAGTCGGATTTATCCGACTTAAGCTATTAGACAGGGGTTTCTAACCCCTGGCGGGGTGGGCGATAGCGAAGCGCTGCTGCAAGCAGATCGCACTGATTTGCAAATATGGTTACAGTCTCATCTGTAGTTTATTATTAGTCAGATACCCGATTTCTCATAGAAATCGAGTATCTTAGGCAGTATAATCAGAAAACGCTATCGGTAACCAGTTATGAGTAAGGATTAATTAGTGGGAATTATGGGACACCCAGGGAAGCTGAGAAATATACTGCCAATAAATCAGCAATTAAAGGCTAAGTTCGATTTACTCAGAACCCTAGTCAGGCGAGATTTAGAAGCCCGGTATAAGGGGTCAATCCTGGGGAATTTGTGGCCATTGGTAAATCAGCTTTCACAGTTACTGATTTATACTTACGTATTTTCCATTGTCCTGAGGGTCAAGTTAACCCTCACCAGCCTTCCGGAAAATAATTTTACCTTTGGATTGTGGTTATTTGCCGGGTTGCTTCCCTGGATTGCTTTTTCTGGGGGACTCATCCAGTCCGCTGGTTGCGTGGTAGGACAACCAAATTTAGTTAAAAAGGTGGTTTTTCCCTTGGCTTTGTTACCCTTGGTACCAATTTTATCTACGTTTATTGAAAGTTCTTTTGGTTTAATGGCGTTGATTGTATTTGTGGCTATACAAACTCATACTTTACATACTACCCTGGCGCTGTTACCATTGATTTGGTTAACGCAATTACTGCTAACTACCGGTTTGGGTTATTTAGCTGCGGGATTAACGGTTTTTTTGCGTGATGTTCCCCAAACCATGGGGGTAGTTTTAAATATCTGGTTGTATTTAACACCAATTATTTATCCTGCTTCGGCAATTCCCGAAGGTTGGCGCAATTGGGTATTTTGGTTAAATCCCCTCACGGCGATCGCCGAGGTATATCGTGATTTAATTTTGGTGGGAGAGGTGCAACATTGGGGTGAATGGGGGGTTGCTAGTTTAGTCGCCTTGATGATATTTGGTTTTGGGTTTACCGTTTATAAAAAGCTGCGTCCGGCTTTTGCTGATGTCCTGTAGCAAAGTTTTTACTAATATATCCTTTCTGTGTGTCTAATGAAGCACACACCAATTCCCTATTCCCTATTCCCTATTCCCTGTTCCCTCAAACTAAAAAACTTTGTACCTTACGACCATGGAAAATAATATAAGATAGATATGGGTGAGGAAATTGCCATTTCACTAAAGAACATCTCCAAGTCTTACAAGCGTTATCCTCGTCCAGTAGATAAGCTCAAGGAAATTTTACTACCTAATAAAAACTACGCCCAGGAATTTTGGGCGCTCCGGGATATTAATTTACAGGTTCCCCGGGGGGAAACCTTGGGAATTATTGGTCAAAATGGTTCTGGTAAAAGCACACTCTTACAAATTATCGCCGGAACCCTCACCCCCACTACAGGTGAAGTATTTGTGAATGGTAGGGTATCCGCCCTCCTAGAACTAGGTAGCGGATTTAACCCAGAGTTTACTGGGAGACAAAACGTATTTTTTAACGGTCAAATTTTAGGCTTAAGTCGAGAAGAAATAGCAGCTAAGTTTGATGACATAGCAGCTTTTGCGGAAATTGGGGATTTTATTGACCATCCTGTGAAGACTTATTCTAGTGGGATGGTGGTCAGGTTAGCTTTTGCGGTAGTCGCTCATACACAACCGAGTATTTTGATAGTAGATGAAGCTTTAGCTGTGGGGGATGCAAAGTTTCAAGCTCGCTGTATGAAGCGAATTCGTCAACTCAAAGAACAGGGCGTAACTATATTATTTGTTTCCCATGATGCCAGTAGTGTCAAAATGTTATGTCATAGCGCTATGTTGATGAATTGTGGCAGAATGCTAGAAATAGGTACTCCTAATGATGTGGTTAACCATTATATTGCCCTGTTAAGCGCAGATGATCAGCCGGAAACCGAAACCAGAATCACCCAGAGCGCCCAATTAGTTGACCAGCCTGATCATATCAGTCAAAATAATCATCATGATGGTGTAAGTAGGCATGGTAATCAGCTAGCAGTAATTAAAGAGGTAACTATTCTGGATTACCAGGGTGAAGCAGTCACCAAATTAGAGACGGGTAAGAGTTTTGAAATTAGTATATTAATCCAAGCTCAAGGGGAGCTTTCTGATTTAGTTGTTGGTATATCCTTAAGAAATCTCATGGGGTTAGTAATTTATGGCACTAACACCCACTTACAGCAGGTGAAATTACCGGATATTCAAGAAAACCAACAATTGCAAGTTGTGTTTCAAGTTCCCTGTTTGATGAATAAGGGAGTTTATACCATTACTGTGGGTATACATTCCGAAACAGGTGTAAGTTATGACTGGGTGGATGAACTGCTAGTTTTTGAAGTCCATAACGGTAGTTCCTGTGATGGCTTGATAGATTTACAATCTTGTATTAAATTCAATATTTGCCAAATCCCTGTGGAACTAGGAAAGAAAGAATAGTTACGGTCTCAAATAAAGAACCTCTCATACTCATCCTTCTTGATTACCTCTAGAGGTAGTCAAGAGGGATTTTCATTTTTTCAAGGGGTAAATTATGACTATGAGTATTAAAAAATCTATCTAAAGATAGATGACAAATGACAAAAAATAAGATTTTACTCCTCTCATAAGAAAAGTATTAATATCTAATATCCATATTTTACCTAGGTTTCAGCGATTTTTAATCTTGATTCATGGACATAGGTACTAAATCACAAGTATTCAATCAATATCAGTCTTTAGATGGATGACAAGAGCAAACAGAAGTTTGAATATCTATCTTTAGATGGATGACAAACAGAACCAAAATGTTAGACCATAGGTCTTGGCATTATATTATACTTTTGTCCAAATAATGCTTTGGCATTGTTTAACTGAGTATAAATTTTATAACCACAAAACCTTTCTTATGTAGCCAAAGTTACATACTATCATCTTTTTCTTACAGGTGTGATGTTGCGTAGTATCCAACTTCAAAGGAGTGAAAATTCAAAGTTATGACAGTAACTATTGATCAAATCCAGAGTTTATATATTGCTTTCCGTGGTAAAGCGGCAGATACCCTAGGTTTAGTTCAGGGGCTGGAACTAGGCAAAACCTTGACATTGGCACAATTGGCCTCAGGTTTTGCTGCTTCACCAGAAATAAACGGTCTAACTACAGATCAATTTATTGACCGGGTTTACGCAAATTTTGCTCTGCAACCACCAGACATCGTTAGTCGAATTAGTTTAACAGGGCGTTTAGGCGCAACACCAGATCCATCCAAACGATCTGAGTGGGTTCTGGAAACTTTACAGGGAATCCAGAATAGTCAGCTTCCCCAAGCAGGAACCCTGAGAACTAACATTGACAGCGCAAAAAATGAGAGCTACGAGTTAGCTATTCAACAATTTTATGTGGCGTTACTGGGTCGGGCGGGAGACGAAGGCGGTCTTCAAACTGGAGTTGAGTTGTTGAGAGCTGGTACTCTATCCATTGCTGAACTTGTTAATGGTGCCGCTAACTCCGATGAAGCAAGAGGTAAATACACAACTAATGATCAGTTTGTTAGTTTCGTATATCAAAATGCTTTTGGTCGGACAGCTTCAGCAGAGGATCTCAGTAGATGGAGTGGAAGACTCAATACTGCCAGCAAAGGTCAGGTGTATCTAGAAATCCTGGGGAATGCAACTCAGCAAGACCTAAACAATTTTGACAGACGTGTTGATCAGTTAGTCGGCGGATCTCCCAGTCCCGGTGGTGTCACCATTACAGACAATGTGGAGGGGACTGCTATCGGAAATATCACCTACACTTTCACCTTCCCTCAAGCAGTCACAGACTTTAACGCTGATGATGTTACAGTCACCAACGGGACTAAAGGAGCTTTCACAGCAAAGAGCGGTACTGAGTACACCTTAGTTGTTACACCTAATGCCAACTTTGAAGGTGAGTTGACAGTGGCGGTGAGAGAGCAGACATCAGTTCAACGAGTTGATACCAAAGCGCCCACAGTCACCGTTACTCCTGGTCTTAACAACACTCTCTACACCTTCACCTTCTCTGAAGCAGTAACTGATTTTACTTTTGAAGATATTACAGTCACAAACGGTACAGCGGGAGTCTTTACAGTAGTCAGCCCTACTCAATACACCTTAGCAGTTAATCCCGCTGCAGGTGCCACACCCACCGTCAGTGTCAGAGCCGCAGTTGCTGCTGATGCTGCTGGTAACCAAAGTATTGCCAGTGGTGCTTCACCTGTTGATGCGCGACCAGAAGTCAGAATTGATGACGAGCGCTTAGAGAACGGCGACTTTCGTTTCACCTTTACTTTCACAGAAAATGTCACTGGCTTTGAAGCCGGCGATATCGGTGTTACAAATGGTACTCCGGGAGCTTTCACTAAAGTTAGTGACAGTGTATACACTTTATCGGTGAGTCCCAGTGCTAGTGCATCAGAGGTGAGAGTAGCTGTACCAGAAGGCGTAGCTACCGATGCAACGGGTAATACGAATTTTGGGCAGGAAAGCACATTTGATACTCGCAGAACCTTTGAACTCACCAATGTACTTAATAATGTCCGAGGTACCAGTGGTAATGACCTGTTTGTTGGTGACAACAGTGGTGGTGGTGCTGGATTTTCTAGTAGTGTCCAAGCTGGAGACCAGATCAACGGTGGGGCTGGTACAGATACCTTCCAATATTACGGTGCGAATGCTACAGTCCCGACTTTAACCAGTGTTGAACGAGTTGAATTAATCGGATTGACTAATAATATTGACTTTACCCGTTTAGCTGGTAGCGGTATTCAGGAAGTAATCATTCAATCTAACCCAACAGTAAACCCGACAGTCCGAGGATTACAAGGGATTTCATTTGGTATTGAGGACGTTACTAATAGCCCCACTATTATTGGCGATTTTGGTAATAATGCAACCACTGCTTCTGTCACCTTGACTGATTCTGAGTTGGGTGGACTTAACATCCAAGGTAACCGAATCGCTACCCTCAACCTAGAAACAAACAGCACAGATGCGGATGGAAATAATGAAGTTGGTACTTTAGCATTCATCCAAATAGATGCAGCCGGAGTAAATAACCTCAATGCGCTGAGAACCATCAATATTACTGGGGATGCTGACCTAACTGTTACCAACCCAATCGCTTTAAACGCTAATGCTCAGACAAGGGTTCAAGCCTCACAACACACTGGTGATTTAAACGGTGGTTTGGATGCAAACAATGATGTTTTACCCTTGATCCTTCAAGGTGGAAGCGTTGAATTTAATGGTGGTACTGGTAACAACACTGTCACGGTCGATAATACTACTGGTCGTAGCATCTTAAGAGGTGGTCCCGAAGGTAATGATAGTGATGACCGTCTGACAGTAAATGGTAATGGCAATCATGAATTAATCGGTCGTGCTGGTGATGACCGTCTGACAGTAAATGGTACCGGCAATCACACATTAATCGGCGACGATGGCGATGACACTATTATCCTGGTAGGGAATGCACTAAATGACTGGGGTGAAGATGATGTTATTAATGGTGGCAGTGGTACAGATACATTGGTATTGAGGAGTAATAACGCAAATATTGGCCTTGATGATACTGCTGCTAATACTGGCTTAGTTACTGCCGTCAATGCTGCTGTTAGCATTGAAACCTTGCGATTAGAAAGGTTAGCGAACCCTCCTGTTAATTTGACCACAGCAACAGTAGACGCTAGTACAATCACCGGGATTAACAACTATGAATTGTTTGCAACAACGGTTAATCTCAGTGGTGCAGCTGCCGATGACAGATTTACCCTGGAAAGTCGAGGAGCAGTTGATGCTAATGACAACACAAGATTTATAAGAGCACCACAAGCTTTAAATCTTAGAGAAGCAGCACAAAGTGTTAACTTAACCTTAACAAATACTCCACAGAATCCTCCACTGAATCCTCCACCAACTGTTGTTGCTGCAACCTTAAATATCGATTCTACCCTAGGTGGTGCAGCGGGTACAAATAACATCACCCAAATAACCAGTGATTCAACTAACTTAACCATTAATGTCACAGGTAACGGAAACCTGCAGATCGCTGCTCCTACCCTCACTGGAAACAATCCTACTGGAGTAACAATTAATGCAAATACCTTTACTGGCAATTTAACAGCTACCGGTACTGCTGGTGTTGACACCTTAACCGGTGGTGCTGGTGCTGACACTTTAAATGGTGGCCCTGGTAATGACACCTTAACCGGTGGTGCTGGTGCTGACAGATTAACCGGTGGTGCTGGTGCTGACAGA
Organism: Anabaena sp. CS-542/02; assembly: GCF_028331085.1. Classification (NCBI taxonomy): domain Bacteria; kingdom Bacillati; phylum Cyanobacteriota; class Cyanophyceae; order Nostocales; family Nostocaceae; genus Anabaena; species Anabaena sp. CS-542/02. Next base: position 1,879 of record NZ_JAQMTM010000132.1, on the reverse strand, counting down.
TTTGTTTATACTGCTGTTGCTGACTCCAATGCTGCAACTTTAACCGGTGCGGGTACAACATTCGATGTCATTACTGGCTTCACCCCAGGAACCGACAGAATTGTGTTGACGGGTCTACGATTTAATGCAGCACAACTTCTTGCTAACGCCCCCGCGAATTTAGCTGCTGTAGCAGCATTAAATATAGCTCAAGGTACTGTTAATTTCTTTACTCTTGGAAATAATACTTACATTGTGGGTGGTGGTGACGCTAATCTTAATGTTGACCAAAATGACTTGTTCATTCAACTCACTGGTAACGTTGCTCTAACTGCAGCAGATTTCACTGTGTAGATGAATAGAAACATACCTTTTTCATAACTTTTTCTAGGGCATAATCAACTTATGCCTTTTTTTTTGTCAGAATTAGTACTCATATCCCCGACTTCTGACTATGATCTTGTCAGGTGGTGATAAATTTTGGTAGAAGTCGGGGATATTGCCCAGCAGAGTCAACATCGGGGGTCAACAGCGATCGCCGCGATCGCCCCTAACACAAAGTGCGAGCGCCCACCCCGCCAGGGGTTAGAAACCCCTGTCTAATAGCTGAAGTCGGATAAATCCGACTGAGTGTTAATTCTCACAGTAAAAATAGGGTCAAAAATCATTGCCTAGAGTATTCTATCTTACCTACCAGTCCACTTTTAGTGGACTTTCGCTTTCAGCCGGGGAATTAATTCCCCGGCTGGTTTATCAGCAGCGATCGCCGCGATCTGCTTGCAGCAGCGCTTCGCTATCGCTCATAGTCAACGCCCACCCCAGCCAGGGGTGAGCCAGGGGTTAGAAACCCCTGTCTAATAGCTAAAGTCGGATAAATCCGACTGAGTGTTAATTCTCACAGGGAAAATAGGGTCAAAAATCATTGCCTAGAGTATTCTATCTTACCTACCAGTCCACTTTTAGTGGACTTTCGCTTTCAGCCGGGGAATTAATTCCCCGGCTGGTTTATCACCAGCCCTGGTGCGATCTGTTTGCAGCAGCGCTTCGCGATCGCCCGTACCACAAAGGTGAGGGGTTAAGAGCCGCGATCGCCTACCCCTATAAGCAGTGGATCTGAAGGCAAAATTAAAATCTATGTTTTTTAGTTTTCCATGGCGATCGCGATCGGTGAGAATATTATAGTTAACTGCTGCCAAAATTTACCCAAAATTGCTGAAATTTTCCCCAGAAATGATACATTTAAACCACAGCTATCTTTAAGGGAGAGCTAGAACTAGTTTTTAAACCATGTTAGTCACTGTTCACTTGATGATAGGATACATCTTGATTTAGTTAGATATGTTGAGCGATGATCGGAGAAAACAATCCCGAAATTAACGTTGATGAATTAATGGCTAAGATCCGCGATGAGGTGGCTAAAAGAAAAGGTCGCCCTCAAGGAGTCATAAAATCATCTTATGCAGATACAAGTAATCTGACATTACACCTGAGTTATATTGAATCTTTCCTCAAAAATGCTGAGGATAGGGCATATACTCGCACCAAATGGCCTGATAAACTCAACCGCTTTCCTTTTAATCTGAGCAAAAAGTTACAAAAAGCGACTTTAAAGTTATTAAATTTTCTCTTCAAAGACCAAAGAGAAATAAATTTTAATTTGCTCCAAGCTCTCAGAGAATCTGTAGTTATCAACCAACAACTAATAGCAGAAATCTCCAGCTTAAAAACACAGATTAATGAAAATTTACAAACAGTAGATACTCAACTACAAACCACCCATGAGCGCCTACAGACAGTAGATACCCAACTACAAACCACCCATGAGCGCCTACAGACAGTAGATACTCAACTACAAACCACCCATGAGCGCCTACAGACAGTAGATACCCAACTACAAACC
>NZ_JAQMTM010000013.1:0-36981 GCF_028331085.1 Anabaena sp. CS-542/02 | reverse complement strand
TCCCTGTTCCCTGTTCCCTGTTCCCTAATCCCTGTTCCCTGTTCCCTGTTCCCTGTTCCCTAAGATGAAAATTACCTGTTGAAAAGTTATAAAACAACCTCTCAGCTTGTACTGAGCGCAGCCGAAGTGCGTGGGATTCTTGCTTCATCCAACCGACTGTTTTTGGTGGATGTAAACAAACGATAAATATTACTAATCAATAGCTTGAGAAATTGAAATTTTACTAATATTGGTTTTTAGTTCAAAATAAAAGAATAGTGAATTTCCCATATTTTTGAGGTGAAAATCAATGGTCATACTTACAGAAGATACTCAAGCTATTAATGTAGGACGTTTGACCGTTCAAACGGTAGAAATTGCCTCTAAAACAACTGCTATTCGTTGTCTTGATTGGGATAGGGAACGTTTTGATGTGGAATTTGGTTTACGAAATGGAACAACATATAACTCTTTCTTAATTCAAGGTGAAAAAATTGCTTTAGTTGACACCTCACATCGCAAATTTGAGCAACTATATCTTGAGATAGTTGCAGGTTTAATTGATTTAAATAAAATAGACTATTTGGTTATTAACCACACCGAACCAGACCATAGTGGTTTAGTTAAGGATCTTTTGCAGTTAGCTCCTGAGATTACTGTTGTTGGGTCTAAGGTAGCAATTCAGTTTCTCGAAAATATGGTTCACCAGCCATTTAAATCATTGTTGGTCAAAAGCGGACAGCGTTTAGATTTAGGTAATGGTTACCAATTAGAGTTTATATCCGCCCCTAACTTACACTGGCCTGATACAATTTTGACCTACGAGCACAAAACAGGGATTCTCTATACCTGCGATGTGTTTGGGATGCATTATTGTGATGACCATACCTATGATGAATATTTCTCTACTATTGCAGGAGATTTTAAATATTACTATGACTGTCTGATGGGACCCAATTCGCGGTCAGTTTTAGCAGCATTAAAACGGATTGAAAATTTAGAAATAAATACCGTAGCTACAGGTCACGGACCTTTGTTAAGGCATCATATTTCTGACTGGTTCGAGAATTATAAAACTTGGAGTTTAGCCAAGGCTAAAACAGAGATATTGGTGGCTTTATTGTATGCTGAAGATTACGGTTATGGTGAACATTTAGTGCATACTTTGGGACATGGATGTACTAAAACAGGTGTAGCTGTAGAACTAATAGACATTAATACTGCTGAATTACAAGAAGTTAGAGAATTGGTATCTCAAGCTGCGGGAATAGTGATTGCTATGCCATCCCAATATTCAGTGACGGCTCAATCTGCTTTAAATACTATTTTGGCGGCTGTACATCAGAAGCAGGCTATAGGTTTATTAGAATCTGGTGGCGGAGAAGATGAGCCTGTTTATCCCTTACGCAATAAGTTTCAAGACTTAGGATTAGTTGAAGCATTCCCTCCGATTTTAATTAAAGAGATTCCAGGACAAAAAACAGAAAAATTGTGTGAAGAAGCAGGTACAGATATGGGTCAATGGTTGACCCGTGACCGACAAAGCCGGGCTAGCGATCGCAGTAGTAAAAAAATCCAATCCATTAACAGCAACTTAGAACAAGCCCTAGGCAGAATTAGCTCAGGATTATATATTGTTACTACGCAAAAAGGGGAGGTTCAAAGTGCAATGTTGGCTTCTTGGGTGACACAAGCAAGTTTAACGCCTTTAGGAGTTGCCATTGCTGTGTCCAAGGAACGAGCTATTGCATCTTTAATGGAACTGGGCGATCGCTTTGTTTTAAATGTCTTGGGAGAAGATAACTATCAAGGATTAATCAAACATTTCCTGAAACGTTTTGCTCCGGGTGCTAATCGCTTTGAAGGAGTCAAAACTTATCCAGCAAGTAATGGTTCTCCCATCTTGGCTGATGCTTTAGCCTATATGGAATGTGAAATCACTAGCCGGATGGATTGTGGTGACCATTGGGTTATTTACAGCACTGTTAAAACTGGCAGAGTAGCCAATGTTAATGCTTTAACTGCTGTTCATCACCGCAAAATCGGCAATCATTACTAAATCAGTGACTCAGAATTTTCAATTACAGCCCAATCCCCAATTTTCATTGATATAGAAATCCGGTTTGGTTTCTGAATTGATTTGTCTAAGTAGGGAACAGCGAACAGGGAACAGGTAAGAAGAATTGCCGTGTGTATCGCTATCAACAAAAGTTAGTGATTAAGAACTGAAAGAACACAGGAGAGTATTATGACTATTGCGACATTCAGTCGTCCCAGAGACGTACAAGTGGCAAATATTGGGGAAAATACGCTCATTTTGCGATCGCGTACTTGGGAACGCCTAAAATTTGAAGTTGAGTACTCCCGTCAAAAAGGGACTACAGCCAATTCTTATCTAATTCTGGCTGACAAAAAAGCTTTAATTGACCCTCCTGGTGAATCTTTTACAGCTATTTACTTAAAGGAACTAGAACAATATCTGGATTTCACTACCCTTGATTACATTATTCTCGGTCACGTGAATCCTAACCGCCAAGTTACCCTCAAAAAGTTACTTTCCCTTGCACCGCAAGCTAAGTTAATTTGCTCTCGTCCTGCTGCAAATGCTTTGAAAAGTGCTTTTCCTGAGTGGGAATCACGCATTCAAGCTGTGCGTTTTGAAGATACTTTAGATTTAGGGCAAAAACATCGCCTGTCATTTATTACAGTTCCTACTCCTCGTTGGCCTGATGGTCTTTGTACCTATGACCCTGGAACTAAGATTTTATACACAGACAAATTTTTTGGCGCTCATATTTGCGAAGATACCTTATTTGATGAAGATTGGAAAAAATTAGACGCAGAACGTCATTATTTCTTTGACTGTCTTCATGCACCCCAAGGGAAACAAGTTGAAGCAGTTTTAGATAAATTGGCTGTTTTGCCGGCTAGATGTTATGCTCCTGGTCATGGACCGGTGGTGCGTTACAGTCTGAGTCGTTTTACTTATGATTACCGTCAATGGTGTCAAGCACAGAAATCTCAAGATTTAAGGGTTGCTTTGCTTTATACTTCTGCTTATGGTAGTACGGCAATTTTAGCTCATGCCATTGCTCAAGGTTTGATTGCAAATCATGTCAATGTTGAGTCTATCAATTGTGAATTGGCAGACCCCACAGAAATTACCCGTATAATTGAAGCCAGCGATGGTTTTATTATCGGCTCTCCGACTTTAGGGGGTCATCCACCCACCCAAATTCAAACTGCTTTAGGGATAGTTCTTTCAACAGCGGCGAAAACCAAGTTAGCAGGGGTGTTTGGCTCCTACGGTTGGAGTGGCGAAGCTATAGATTTAATTGAAAGCAAACTGAAGGACGCTAACTACAGTTTAGGCTTTGAAACTATTCGGGTGCGCTTTAGTCCCACACCAGAAACTGTTCAACACTGTCAGTCAGCAGGTGCGACTTTTGCCCAAAACTTAAAGAAAACAAAGAAACTGCGGACTCTGCGCCAAGTGGTGACGGAAGCGAAAATAGATCGTACTGAACAAGCTGTAGGAAGGATTATTGGTTCTTTATGTGTGGTGACAACTCGTGATGTAGAAAGCCATAAAGGTATTTTAACCTCATGGGTATCTCAGGCAACGTTTAACCCACCAGGAATTATAATTGCCATTGGTCAAGACCAAAATGCAGATTTAATGCGTCAACCCGGCGACCAATTTGTGCTGAATATTCTCGAAGAAAATCGAAATTTACGGCGTTATTTCTGCCGTCAAAGCACAATAGGGGAAAATCCCTTTAACAATCTTGAGACAAAGGTGGCTAATAATGGTTGTTTGATTTTAACTCAAGCATTAGCTTATCTGGAATGTACTGTGACCAACTTACTCGAATGTGGCGACAGATACTTAATTTATGCTGTTGTGGAGGAAGGTGAATTGTTAGAACATAATGGTATGACTGCCGTTGAACATCGCAAATCAGGTAGTCACTATAACAAAAATGCCGAAAAACCTGGATTAATAGGCGCATAGCGCCCTATTTCGTACTTTAGAGGATGTCTGAAAGGTAAGTCTGATTTGGTGTAAGGTTGCTGTACAGACTTTCCGGCGGAAGGTCTGTACAAAGCTACGACCAAAAAGATGATTTAGAACGGTACACACCCTCCCAAGGTGGTCTGCTAGTCAAAAAATAACAATCCAATGCCAATGATGGCAATCATCACCCCCGCCATCCCTCGCCAACTCACTTTTTCCCCAATGCATATAGCAATAGGGATGACAAATAGGGGACTGGTCTGTAATAAGGTGGACGCAATTCCCGCAGCTGTGAATTTAATCGCTGTTTGTTGTAGCCAAATACCTAAATAAGTACCACAAAAAGCCCCAAAGCACGCGGCGAAAATGACCCGCCAGGATGGTTTAGAAGAGGTATAGGATAAGGCTTGCGCCTGGCCTTTGGGGAACCACAGCCAGCCAAAGAGAATCAATTGGGCTGCACTTAAGCGGAATAAAGCCGCCCACAAAGATGATATATTACCAGTAGTAAAGGCTACGCGAGCGATAACTGTAGCTATGGCATTGGTGATGGCGGCTAATAAGCCCAAACCGATACCCCGCCATAGATGGGTGGGGGGATGATTGTTGCTACTGGGAAGCGGTTCTGTGATTACCCAAGCGACTATTAAACTAAGCCTGTCAGTCACCCAACCGACTCGTCTACAAAACCGTACGTGAAACTTTCGCTTCATACGGCTCCTCAATGATATGGTTCTTGTCATGAGTACCTACAAGACTTCCATCACTGGCTGTCTTCTTGTCGTGGCAATGTCTGTGTAATAGTTGTAGATTTTTGGATTCATCTTTTCCACCTTTGGAAAGGGGTAAGATATGGTCTACTTCCATTACATCACCGTCCCTAAAGTAATGTCCACATTCTGGACATTTACCCTTTTGCTTTTTAAGTAGAGTCGATACTCTTTTGTTAGCTTCAGGATGGTTTGTCATTCTTGAACTCCAATACACCCAATCACCATCAAATGGCGAGGCATTGCCTTTAACCTTGACATGACGTACTATAGGAGTATCTGGGTGTTTGTACAGTTTGATGAATTTATCATCCGTCTTAACTGCAAACTCCCAGTTATTGCCTCCGATTGTATGCCAGTATTTCTTGGCTATCCATTTATCAGATTTATTGGGGTGTCGGCGCTTTGCCCATCTGTATAGTCGTTGATAAACCTGACTAAAAATCTTAGAGAAGATTTCTTTACTTACTACTGATGAGTAGTAATTGCACCATCCCCTTATGATGGGGTTTAATTTACTTATCAATCCCGATTGTGGTGTTGGTAAGTTTTTCTTTATGGTGTTAGAAACCTGTTCATAGTGATTCTTAGCCGCTTTCTTAGATGGGGTGATAATAGTTTTAAAGCCTAGTATTTCTTTGTTAGTATTCAACCCTGAGTTGTATTTACCAACCAGGGATTGCCTTACGTTGAATCCCAGAAAATCAAATCCAGGTTTTTCTGATTGATGTTCATACAAGGTATGAGCCAATCTGGTCTTGCTAGGCTTTAATTCCAATCCCATTTCATTCAGCCATTTAACTAAGATTTCCCTGCATTGTTCAATAACTGTTAGATTTTCATGCAATATGACAAAATCATCCGCATATCTAATGATTGATATTGCTTTAGCCTTTTTCTCTCTAGAACCTTTACCTGGTATATTTGAGACATATTCTTTGAGAATTTCCTCCATACCGTGTAAGGCTATATTTGCCAAGATAGGGGATATGACACCACCTTGTGGTGTACCTTCTTCTGTGGGATATAGGACTTTGCTATCAACCACACCTGCTTTCAACCATGCCTTAATTTGTCGGCGTAGTTTAGGGTAGGTGTTCAGTTTCTTTAACAATGCTTGATGGTTAATCTTGTCAAAACACTTAGCAATATCAGCATCTAATACAAATTTGGGTTTGTATCTGATGGACTTGAATATTGCTTGTATAGCATCATGACATGAGCGTCCTGGTCTAAATCCATATGAATTAGGTTCAAAATTTGCTTCCCATTCTGGTTCTAATGCCAGTTTGACAAGCGCCTGTAATGCCCTATCATACATTGTAGGTATTCCTAGTGGTCTTTTCTCATCCTTTCCGGGTTTGTCTATCCAAACTCTTCTGGTTGGTTTGGGTTTAGACCCTAGTTTTAACTCTTCTACCAATTCTAGTCTTTCATTAGGTGATAAAGATTTCACCCCGTCAACTCCGGCAGTTTTCTTTCCTTGGTTATCTTGAGTTACCCTACGTGTTGCCAAAACTTTGGCAGACCAGGACTTCATCAGCACCTTTTGGAGTCCACGAACAACCTTGACATCACCACGGGCTGAGGCTTGATAAATTCGTTTTTGGATTTTGTAAACACGACGTTCTAACTGTTTCCAGTTAATCATGTTCCATTCTACCGTAGTCTTTACACTCGTTTTAGACATAATTCCTACTTGAGACTTTATCATCCATATCACCGTGAATCTGTCAGCATATCTTAGGCATTACCCTAAGCGTTCGCTTTTGACTCAATCTTTCCCACTTGCAGCATCCGGTTAGCACCTACTTCTAGACTCGACCTTCTAAAAGAGCTAACAAGGGGTTACTTCGTTCCATGTGTCCATTCTGTGTACCTTTAGAGTGATGCTATACGCCGGGTTTATCGGAAGTGCATAACGGTCTATTTAGAATTAGCCGTTTCCTTATCCTTTACCTTTTTGGTTCCAGCCTATCAGCCTGATTTGGCTGGTTTTACTTAACGGCGCTTCAAATACATCTTCAACTTTCGTTTTACTCATGGGTACTTTGCTTGACGTGTACCAGGTTAGGCTCCCAGTAAGAACGCCTTTTCCTCCTGCTTTACGGATTGATGGCTAGTCGCTACCGTAAGGAGGATGCTGTCACCCTTGCACCTAGGGGGTGGGATTCTCACCCACATGAACACACAGTTATAAGAGTCTGGTTTTACCCAGTCTTACCTTCCGTCCCTGAGCATAAATGCTCATTTAGGAAGAACGAATCGCACCCTAAAATAGTAATTATAATTCCACACCAAGCTGTAATATTTAAACTTTCACCCAGCCAAATCATAGACAGGATAGCCGTGATGGGAGGGGACAGGGTACCGATAAGTAACACACGACGTGGTCCCAAATAATTGAGCGCCCCCATAAAAGCAGTATCACCCCAGCTAATACCGATTACTCCGCTCAAGCACAGTAAAAAAATCGGCGTGGGGGCGGATGTGGGTAAGGATTCCCCAGTTACTAAGATGGTGAAAATTAGCAGGGCGATCGCTACTATCCCCTTGAGTGAATTCAGTCCCAGGGGCGGAATATGATTTCCCACAAAGCCATACACCACCGAGGCGATCGCCCACAAAGCAGCAGCAGCTAAAGCCGCTAACTCTCCCCCGGCATTTGTTAACAAATTATTAAAAATACAGTTTACCTCTTAAATAATCCACAAATTCATTTAATAATACAATAAAGAACCTAAAACATAGTAGCACTCTCTGCTTTAGAGTGCTAATTTTCCCAGGTAATTCTTGTCATATTATGGGCGAAGAAAATATTTTTTCTAGATGGCTGTAGATGATTGTATGCAAGAATTAATTAGCAGCGTCAAGATTTTCTACACAACTAATTAAATATGGGGAGAGATGGAATGAAATACACCTTTGATATTGTGGGAGTGTCTCCTGTTTGGGAGTTTTTTAAACATCAACAACAGACCATAAACAAACCAATTAGTGGAGGTGTAGAATATCTCAGCACCCATAGATGTACCTTGGATGCCTTATTAGAATCTGTAGAACCATTACCCATAAAATGGGGTTGGAATACTGAACAGGTCAGAGAGACTGTAGTACAGTTTTGGTTAAATAATGCGGAAAGTATTCGTTATTGGAAAGTCCGTTTAATAGATGCTGGTAATGAAAATATACTAGTTGCTAGGCTGGCAGAGATCAAATCTTTACAGGCGGAATTTGAATCTTTATTCAGTAAATAAATTTGGGAGCGCCATTTCCCCACTGTATCCCCTTGTGGGTATAGTTAGTCTCCAATCCCCAATTGAGGGGATTAATCACAATGATTGCTACCTAATCTCGCGAATATTGTTCATGACTTGTTGATATAATTCATTATTATTTTGTTGTTGAAAAATAGAGGCAGCTTGTTGTAGGTCTTGCAGCGCCCCTTCTCTGTCTCCCTCTGCTGCGCGGGCATTACCACGGTTATTGTAGGCTGGGGCAAAAGAAGAATTGAGGCGAATGGCTTGATTATAATCCCCAATGGCACCTTGTCTGTCTCCCTGGGCTGCCCGAGCATTGCCTCGATTATTGTAAGCCATGACAGAGCGAGAATCTAGGCTAATGGCTTGGTTGAAGTCATCTATGGCCCCTGCATTGTCCCCCTGAGCGGCGCGGGCATTTCCCCGATTATTATAGGCTTCGGCATAGCGGGGGGAGACGCGAATGGCTTCGTTATAGTCTGCGATCGCCCGTTGGTAGTCTCCTAGGGACGCTAGGCTATTTCCCCGATAATTATAGGCTTCGCCATCGTCAGGAGCCAGATTAATGGCTTGATTGTAATCTGCGATCGCCCTTTGCTTGTCTCCGAGGTCAAAGTAAGCCTGTCCCCGGCTTTTATAGACCTGAGCATAGTCTGGGTCTTGATCAATAACTTGGTCATAAATAGCGATCGCCCCTTGCAAATCACCTCTGAGGTGTTTATTTTTACCCTCAACATAGAGATTGCCCGCTGAGGATGTTTGCACTGTCCGGCTGTTAGGAGGACTAAGACCTATTTCTGTTATCAGTACATCTTTATCTGGACTACAAGATATAGTAGTAATTCCACTTAATATACTCACCACAGCTATGGTCAGTCTTCTTTTAACCTTTAGGTGTTCTCGCTCAAATAACCGCAGTTTCATAAGTTAACTTAAACCCTCAACCGGAACGACAATTAAGACTAGATTTACTTCTTGTTTTTATTTACAATTGGTTCTCAGTTTTGAGAGTATCTGAAACCAGCAAAACCATAGCAAATATCTCAAATCTTGCGCACATCCCTAACCCCTGACTCAAAATATGTGCCTACAAGACTTTTTAACTAAAGCTTATTAACTAATATTTTCCAGATTTAATTAATATTCACCTGTTACATCAGGCCTCAAGAATAGAAATATTTATCCGGAATAATTTACAGATTTTTTATATAAATCATATTCTAGACAAATAAATTTATTTTTTATGTTTTTCCGGATACTTTATCTAGAATTAACTGGTGAATTTTCCGGTCAAATTAATATTAATTAAGTAAGTAGGCATTAAAATTTGTCGTTATGACAAGGGAACAGGGAACAGGGAACGGGGAACAGAGAAGAGGTTTTGGGACACTTTACTCTTCGTTACATACTTCGGTTTTTTTCTGTTCACCTACTTAGATTAAGATAAATCGTTACAAAAGCTACATTCAGCACAATAAAGTACACACCTTAAGATGATAAATCTTGCGGGGTGGGCTTCGATACCGCCCTTTTATACCTAAGAGGTTGTTTGATAAGTTTTCCACAGGTAATTTTTATCTTAGGGAACAGGGAACAGGGAACAGGGATTAGAGAACACACCGGAAGAAACAAAATCAAGTCCCATTCCCTTGTGAAGAAAATGGGGAGGGTGGGGGTAAAACAATATTTGATACACTAATCATGACTTGACAAACATCCCCTAACTCAGATGAAGCGATCGCTCTATTCTAGCTGGGCGAATTATGCAGAGATTGACTTGAGAATACATTTCTAGATAGATCCAATTGTTGCGGTTGGTCAACACAGGCGATCGCTCGTATATTTTGATATAATCGTAAGATTGCCTGAATAATTATACAAATCATATTATTCACATCTTCACCAACACTTAATAGTCAACTTGTTGCATATGGGTTGCACTTGCATATTAATCAGTTTATTCTCTGTAGAGAAATAATATAAATCTCTATTATTTATCTAGCAAAGTTGAGGTAGGACAGTCAAGAAAAATACAAATAAAAATACAAATAAAGCCTTTTTCTGGCTCATGAAGTACACACTAATTCCCTATTCCCTGTTCCCTATTCCCTATTCCCTGTTCCCTGTTCCCTGTTCCCTGTTCCCTCAAACTAAAAAAAATTGTACCTCACGAGCATGGGAAATGCTATATATATTGACTAAATCACTTCAGGTTGTCCATAGCTATTCAACTCACCGTGTTACAGTGCAATTTAACCATAGAATACTTTGGTGCATAAACCCTTCCACATCATTTGACTAAGATGAAACCCTAAGAGCGTGCTGGGATGAAACTATCGAATTTAGATCCACTTATACCCCTCATGGAATTAAAAGCAAAATTCATGAAGTTACCAGAAGATTATTCCGTTGACGAGGGGGAACTAATCGAGTTTTTATCCCAGCGAAGATGGCCTGACAGAAATCGGCGCATTGATAGAACAACTTTTTGGCGGTGGCGAAACGACAACAAAATTGAGCATCAAAAATCCTTCGGTAAACTAGATATTTTAAAACTCTGCCAAATTTGCGATCACTACCGTTTAGATGGAACTCGCAATCAATACTTAACCATGGTTAATCATACTCCAGATTTGCCAGTTAAAAAATAAACTCTCGACTGCTTAGGCGTGCTTTACTATCCCTGTGTAAGTGTGAATGCTTGGCTTTTGGCTAGTTCGTTGTTTAAAATGGGGTTTTAATGTTTATTAATCATGGTGTCTCCTCAACCCATTAACCCCGGCCCTGGACAAGAATCAGTTTGGGACTACCCCCGTCCCCCTCGTCTAGAAGACACAAACAAACATATTCAAATCGTTTTTAATGATGTCGTCATTGTGGACACCCACAGCGCCAAGCGGGTTTTAGAAACTAGTCATCCACCAACTTACTATATTCCCCCAGGGGATATCAAAATAGAATACTTAATACTGATGCCAAAATCTAGTTTTTGTGAGTGGAAAGGTATCGCTAGTTACTATACTATCCGCGTGGGTGATAAACAAGTACATAATGCTGCTTGGTTCTATCCCGACCCTACAGCTAATTTTGCCTCTATTAAGTATCATGTAGCATTCTATGCCCATCTCATGGATGCTTGCTATGTGGATGGGGAAAGAGTACAACCACAACCAGGTAATTTTTACGGTGGTTGGGTGACCCATGATATTGTGGGGCCTTTTAAGGGTAGTCCGGGTACTTGGGGATGGTGAATCAACCCCACCCTCACCCTCTCCTTGTCAAGGGGAGGGGACTACTACAGTAAATATTGTTCTGCTTGTAATTTCAGTTTATCCCCTTCTAATAATACTTGATCTATATAATCTTTCATCTCCATATAAGGTTGTCTTAAGTTGATTTTCTCTGACTGAATGGCTCTCCTGGTGCTTTGTCGGACTTGACCAGCAAACTTACGTTGACCAAATAAATCTAGTCCCAATGAGATCATACTGTCTGGGAGTGCTTGGCTAGCTTGTTGGTTAATTTCTTTAATGACTAAGTTTAACTCTTTTTTAATGGCTCGTAGTTGTTTCTGGATAAAGTTAATATTCTTTACTTGTAACTTGACTGATGGGGGATTATCTAGGGTTAAGGTCATTTGTTGCTGCAATTGAGCAATTTCTAACTGGGTTTCTTGTAAGTTCATGGCTCTTCCCCCCTCATCCCAAAATCTGCTATTAGGTTATTCAATCATCCCACAAAAACCATTGTCATCTATCTAAGGGTAGATATTCTGTTTTTGGTTTTTTTAACACCAAGGTTCCCCCAGGGTGTTTAAAGATGGTTTATAAGTGTTACATTAATCACAGTTATTTGCTGCTACTAAATAATGAACTATCCAGACTTTACACCACAGGGTTATGAAGTAATCAGGGAATTGGGACGCAACCGGGAAGGGGGGAGAATTGCTTGGTTAGGGTCACAGTTACAGACAGGTCAACAGGTAGTAATTAAACAGTTCTGTTTTGCTCAGACTGGTTCTAGTTGGTCAGCATATAAGGAACATGAGCGGGAAATTCAAGTATTAAAGGGACTGAAACACCCCGGTATTCCCGAATATTTGGGCGCATTTGCAACAGATGACGGCTTTTGTTTAGTTCAAGAGTATAAAAACGCCCAAAGTTTAGCCATCGGGCGCAGTTTTGACCCGGAGGAAATTAAACACATAGCAGTTAAAGTTTTAGAAATATTAGTATATTTACAAAATCGCATACCTCCGGTAATTCATCGAGATGTGAAACCGGAAAATATCTTAGTAGATGACCAATTGAATGTGTATCTGATTGACTTTGGCATGAGTCGCATTGGTAGTCAAGAGGTGGCGGCTAGTAGTGTGTTCCAAGGTACGCCGGGTTTTATCCCCCCGGAGCAATTACGTAAACCCACGGAGGGTTCTGATTTATATGGGTTAGGTGCTACGTTGATTTGTTTACTTACCGGGAAAAAGTCAACGCAGATACAAGATTTGACAGATGAAGATGACCCCTATATAATTCATTTCCGTGATTTATTACCCCGGTTAAGTGTGCGGTTTCTGGGGTGGTTGGAGTTGATGGTTAAACCACGGCTGAAAGAACGGTTTGCAGATGCTCAAACGGCTTTACAGGCGTTGACACCCTTGGATGTGGTGCGTGTACCAGAAGTGAAGTTGAGTACATTGGTGTTGGAGTTTAGAGCTACTCGCATCGGGGAAAGGTTAAAACAACCGATACAAGTGGTTAACACTATGTCGGAGACGTTGTTAGAGGGTAAGTGGGAAGTTGCACCCCATACCCAAGACCCGCCCCATACTCCCGACTCTCACAGTTGGATTGTGGTATCACCGAGGGAGTTTAAGGGTAATGAGATTAACTGTGATGTCTGGGTAGATACTAGTAAGTTAATGGCGGAAAAGTTGTATGAGCGTCGGTTGTGGTTACGGAGTAATGCTGATGTGGAGGTTCACAGTTTAACTGTGCGGGTAAAAACAGCGCCTTTACCTATTGAACGGCGATCGGTTCCTTATTTGGGGTTGGTGGGTTCGTTGTTGAGTTTTACAGGGTTAGGTTATGCAGGTTATCTACTTGTTCCTCTCATTTGGGCTGGGATTGCGGCTGCTTATGGGGCTGTGATTGGGGCTGGGTTTGGGGCTGTGATTGCGGTGATTGGGGCTGCGATTGGGGGTGTGTTTGGGGCTTGGATTGGGTTTGTCAAGAGGGCTGGGATTTGGGCTCGTATGAGCAAAGAGGCGTTGCTGATTGGGGCTGTGATTGGGATTGGGGCTGCTGTGATTGGGGCTGCTGGGATTGGGGCTGTGATGGGGTTTGGGAGTTGGTTTTGGGTTGTTCTGATTATTGGGACTGGGATTGGGGCTTGGATTGGGGCTGTGATTGGGAATTGGACTGCGGCTGTGATTGGGGATAATGAGGCTGCTATTGGGGTTTATGGGGCTGGGATTGGGGCTGCTTATGGGGCTGGGATTGGGGCTGGGATTGGGGCTGGGTTTGAGGCTGGGTTGGTGGCCGCTGTGATTGGGAATGTGATTGGGAATGTGATTGTGCCTGTGATTGTGGCTGTGATTGTGGCTGGGATTGAATTTGTGATTGAACCTATGATTGAATCTGTGATTAAATTTGGCGGTAAGAAGTTGGGACTATTCACCGCCGGATTAGGAATCAGCAGCGGTATTGCGGTAGCAGTGGGAACGCTTCACCCCTACATTTTATTAGCCCTATTAGCTACGGGTTTACCTTTTGCAACTATGCTGCTGTATCCACCCATTCAACGCCGCCGGTTAATTGCTCAATATCGCCGGTCTGAGGAGCATTTGATTGAACCCTAGATTTTTGAGGTGGGTTTTTTAACGCCAAGGTTCCCCCAGGGTGTTTAAAGATGGTTTACAAGTGTTACATTAATCACAGTTATTGTTATACCCATTGCCTAACATTAGCTTGATGCTCGTGGTGACAACTAGAGAATTGAACTGCTGCTGATTGATATATCGGTTTGGATCAGCGTCTTTCGCGATCTGCTTGCAGCAGCCCTGGTGCGATCTGCTTGCAGCAGCGCTTCGCGATCGCCATGAGGCTCGACAATCGGGAGCCGGGGGTTAGAAACCCCCGTCTAAAAGCGGAAGTCGGATGAATCCGACTGAATGAGTGTTAAATGTAACCAGAGTAAGATCCCCGACTTCTCACATAATTAGAGATAGTCTAGGATAGTTTAGCTAGAAGTCGGGGATCTGTGTGACTGTAAGATCCCTGACTTCAGGTATGGGGATAAGCTGCTCGGTGCTATTGGATTTCTAAAGGTTTGCAGTTACCCCCACTCGCACGGTAAACCCTGGGCTATAAATACGGTTGACTTTTTCGTATTGCTCACCCAGGAGGTTTTCTAAATATATGGTCATGGCTGTATTATTGGTGAGGGGAATTTTGCTACTCAGGTCTAAGTTGAGGAAGGATGGGCTAAAGTCTGTCGGTGTTTGTCCCGCTGCCGTATTGGTAAATAAGGCTCGTCGCATTCCACTATTATAGGTAAGATACAAGTTCCCTTCCCAGCCGGAATTGCGGTAGCTAATACCACTTTGGGCGACGGAGTAAGGTATCAGACCTAATTGTAATCCTGCTTGTGTTCCGGTTTTGATTTGGGCATCTGTATAGGTATAGTTAAGAAAACTCGACCACCGGGGAGAAATTTGTAATCTCAGGGCGGCTTCTAAGCCGTTGGTGTCTACTAACCCTACATTCTCCCATTTGCCGGCGACAATTGCTAAACGATTGTCTAAACTACTGCCAAAATAGGTAAATTGTCCTACTAAGTTATCTGTGAGTCTTACATCTGTTCCCATGGTCCAAGATGAGCCGGTTTCTGGTTTTAAGTCAGCGTTGGACTCCCACCCATGGACTGTATCATATAGATATAGTTGATCTAATCCTGGGTTACGCTGTCCTCCGGCCCAACTCCCTCGCAGGGTGACTGCGGGTGTGAGGCTATAACGTAAGCCACCACTAGGGTTTAAGTAGCTGCCAAATTCTCCATCAAAGCTCTGTCTTAGTCCTAAGTCTACCTGAAAATCTTCACTAACATTGAGGGTATTTACGGCAAATAAGGCTGTATTTAAGACGCTTCTATTTTCAACTTCGTTGAACCTCACTCTGTCGGGTCTGGTACTGAAGGTTTCGCCGTTTAATTGGGAGTTTTGCAGGTCTAATCCCCAGCGGAGTTTGTTATTGGCTGTTAATTGCCAATCATGATCTACTCTGGCGGTAATTTTTTGGCTATCTAACACCCCCAGGCGGTTATATACTGTGCCGGTAAAGAATGTGGGGCCATAGGTGCTAAAATAATCTTGATTATATCCTATGGTGGTGGTTAGGTTGGAGCTTTCGCCTTTACCTAGGCGGGTTTGCCAAGATAAGCCTAGATTTAAACCATCATGGTCTAATCTGTCTCTTTGCAGCAGGGGGGGAAACCCAAAGTAAACTAAGCCTCGGCGACTGCTAAGTTTTTTAATGTCTAAATTTAAGGAGTTTTGAGGATCTAAGTCTAAACCAATGCTACCAAAGTAGGTACTGGTGGCTGTGTCTGCATTGGAGAGTAACCCTTGAGCGTCACGGTTAGCAGCACCTGCGGGGACTGAGTAACGGTTGTCGATGAAAAATCTTTCAAAGCTGAAGTTATATCTCACATCATCTACCCCAGCGCTGTAGGTGACCTGTTGATTATTCAGGTTTAATGAGCCAAATTGTATACTACTATTTAGTTTGGGAGTACTAAAGCCTTCTTTGGTAATAATATTCACTACTCCCCCAAAGGCTGAGGAACCATATAAAGCTGAGGTGACACCGCTGGATAGTTCTACCCGCTCGATGGCTTCTACGGGAATACTATTTAGGTCTGTTCCACCATGATAGGTGCTAATATCATTATTAATTGGTCTGCCATTGATGAGAAATACAGACTGGTTAATTGATGCTCCGCGGTAGTATGTGCCTGTGTGAATGTCAGCACCATGGCCAACGTCATTGATGGCAAAACCAGGCATTCTTTTTAAAACATCGGCGACGCTGGTCGCACCTTGTCTTTTAATTTCTTCCTGGTCTATGACATACACGGGTGTGGAACCGGAAAAATTATCTGGTTGTCCTAATACTTCTAGCAGAATATCTACATCTTGGTTATTTTCCTCTGTGGTAGCTTCTGGCTCGGTTTCTAAGGTAAATTCAATGGGTAGGGACTGTTGAGTTAATAATTCAACTGGGGTAACTGGTAACTCAAGATTTAAATAAGAATTTTTATCAAGAACTAACTCTGTTTGTTGACTTGCTTTAGCAACACTAGGTAAAGTGATACATAAGCTCTGGACTACAACAGATAACACCACACAATATCTATTCACGTTGTTTTGGGAACATTTCATCAAAATACTATGTGGTATTGTCGTTGCTGTAGTTAAATCATGTCAAAAGACAGTCTGTCGTAGTTTAAAAGGGTACTAAATTAGGGTTTCTGGGTGGCGATCGCTAATTTTACTCCTTTTACCCGGCGCACCTGATCCATAATTGCAATTACTTGACCATGTTCTACCTTTTGATCAGCATTAATAATTACCATAGGTTCTGATTTCCCCTCTACCAAAGTACCGATCCTTTCCCCCAGGGAATTGAGGGGAACTGGTTGACGGTCTAAGCTCACCACCCCTTGATTGTCAATGCTGATGGTAATTGTTAAGGGGGCTGATTGTTGATTAGCTGTGGCTGCCTGTGGTAAGTTGACTGGTAGGCTTTGTGATCTAGTTAAAAACAGGGTTGACATAATAAAGAATGTCAAAATTGCAAAGATGACATCAATCATGGGGACGATGTTAATCTGTGCTGGTAAATCTGGTTCATCTTGTAGGCGCATAATCTTTTTCTCCTGGTTGATGGCGACGGCGATACAGCAGTTCTAGTTGTCCGCCATATTCCTGGAATAGGGCTATTTGACGCTGATAAAGTCCGCGGAAGGTGTTGGCGAAAAACAGGGTAAATATGGCAACTATTAACCCGGTGGCCGTAGATACCAAGGCTTCACTAATACCGGAGGTAACCCCTATGGTTTGCGTACCCCCGACATTACCAATATTCAAGGAAGCAAAGGAAGTAATTAAACCCAAGACAGTACCCAGGAGTCCCAGGAGGGGGGCGAGGTTGATAATGGTGTCAAAAATGTTCTGAAAGCGTTTAAGTCCAGGTATTTCCGCTTGGGCTTCACTTTCCAAAGCCAAGCGAAATTCTTCTGGGGTGGCTGCTTCTAGCTCTAAAGCTGCTAGGAAAATCCGGGATAGGGGTAAATTTACATTGTTTCTGAGTATACCTATGGCAGTAACTAGGTTATCTCTGCGATACAGTCGTAATACTTCTTGAATGATCCGGTTTTGCCTTCGGTTGATTTGCAGCCAAAACTTGATCCGTTCAATAATTAGCGCCACCGCTAATACAGAAAACCCCAGTAATGGCCACATGACGAAGCCACCGGCGCTAAACAGATTATTGATTGCCATGGAACTCATTGTTAAACAACAAACACATAAACTAGAAGTATCCTGATATAATTGCAAGTTATTGTCAAGATAATTAGTAAACCTAAGATAGAATAATAATGATTATCACTAGATTCTATCTATTTATTAATGGTCAATGCTCCATCACCTCCTAAAATTGACTTAGCTTTTATTGGTGCTGGTCTTCATGCTTTAACATTGGTAACCCATCTACTGCAAAAACGCCAAACTATGGGCGATCGCTTTTTGGTATTTGACCCATGGCGAAAACAATTCGCCGGTTTAGATATACCACACCTGGGATAGCGAAGCGCTGCTGCCAGCAGATCGCCGGCGGTACATCATCCTGATCCTAATCCTTTCGCCTTGGGGAAGTTTGCGGAGTCCTGCTCCCATGCGCTATTCTTTCATGGCGGGGGATTTTGGTTACTGGCGGCGCTAAAATTCAGATACCTAATATTGACTTGCGTCGGACTGTCTATTATGCTATTCTTAAAGGAGATAAATATTGATAAGTTTATCAAGCCAAAAAAATAAAGGCTAATTGGTTAATGTAATCGGATGATGGCAGTGGGTACGATTTTGACTACTAAAAGCTCCGAACCTGCCATCTCCTTTAACCAGAGAGCCGAAATATTTACGAGTTTTCCATTCGATTGATACATCCTGGACTTCTTGGCGAAGTCCGGGTTTTTTTTGTCCAATTGAGCAACCTGTAACGATAGGGGTGTAGTGCAGCTGCTAGACGTGGAGAGTGTCAATGAGGAAATATTGGGGGAAAAATTAAGTAAGTCCCCCCTAAACCTTCTACAATAGTGCGTGTATTGGCAACCATTAATTTTTGATAAGTATCGGCTTCGCCACCTGGTTCACCAAGTCCATAAGTATATAATTGCCTTTGAGATACTCTGATATTAGCTGGGGTAGGTGCAGATGCCATCAACTGCTGGTTAATGGTGGTATCGGGAAAAATTGTTGGTACTTGGGCCTGTTGAATAGTTGTCGCCCAAGTTTTTACTTGTGTATCCGTGGGATTTACTATCCTACTAATATTTTCTAAACCTTGTACCAAGGGTATTTTATAAGCTGTAGCGTAATAATTCATCACATTACTAGTGGTAACTAATTTGCGCTTGTCATTGGGGATAGTATCTATCCTGGACTTAATCCAAGTATCGAGTTGAGTAAGTTCATTTTGAATTAATCTGGCGTTATCACTGTAAAATGTGGTATAATCAGGGTTAAGAATTTTGAGATTGTGGCTAATTATCTCCACCATTTTGATGGTGTTCTTAACATCGTGCCAAATATGAGGATTAGCTAATCTCTCACCAGATGCGAGAAATTGCTGGGGTTGGGGAACTGCTAGTTGATTTACAGCTACTTTGGGGGTAGAAGTTTTACCTTCTGCAAGTGTTTTGAGCAGTTCTGACTTAAAGTTGTAACCACTGTGGAAAACTAAGTCAGCTTGGGCGATCGCTTCTTGGTGTCCGGGTCTGGGTTGATAGAGGTAAGAGTCGTTATCAGGGGAACCCAAGCAGGTGAGGTTAATTGTATTTTGCGCCACCTGTTTAGTTAAATCACAAAGTATGGTAGTAGTAGCAACAACCCGGGGAAGATTTTCCTCAATTCTAGTGCTTGGTTGAGTAAATGAGGTGGTTGGTTTTTGATTTGCGCATCCCAGAAAGCCAATTGTTAAAACTACTAAGATACTAGGTAATACATTATTTAAATGGTTTGATAGTAGTTTTTTAACCATCATCAATTCCCCAGTAGATATGTAAAAAACATAAAAAGCGGGCTAATAGCCCACCCCATAACATTGATAACATGAACTAGGAATTTAAATGTGCTCAAAAATCCACAGATGGTAACTTTCCTTGGAGCATTTCCAATTTAGACTGAACACAAGTAGCGCAGTTACAACCGAGTTGATCCATAATGGGATTAGATGTTTTACTGACATGAAGGGTTGTGAATCCCCCCCATGGCTGAGACTGTACCGAGGTCATGTGTGTAGTAAATGCAGGTTGCAAGCTAGATGCTTGGGCTGGCTTTCCTAGCCAGAGTAGAGATGCTAGAAATACTGGAGATGCTAGTAAAATCATTTTGGCTATATTCATGATTCATACCTAAATAATATTTCTCATCCAGAATAACCAATAAATTAGCTAGCTTCAACCTGAATGATTATAAAGGGAACAGGGAACGGGGAACAGGGAACGGGGAACACATATTAGAGGATGTTTTAAAAGTTCTGATTAATGTATCAGATATTGTTTGACCCCACCTTCCTCTGTAACTACCTTTAACTAGCGCCGAATCCCTGACCCCGTGAAACCTTAGACCAAACTAGTAACTCCCCCTGATCTCCACCTGCTGCTAAAAACTTACCCTGGGGATGCCAAGCTAGAGTAGAAAACCCTCCGGAAACACCGGTAAGTACCTGGGTAACCTGTTTGGCTTTTTTCCACAAACACAACCAACCATCACTAGCAGCGGAAGCTAGGAGGAAACTTTGCGGCGCAAAGGCGATCGCTGTGATCATATCCACATGATTGGTTAAAATCCGTGCTTCCCAGCCCAAACTTTCATCCTCTAGCTTTTCCCAAACTACGACACCCTCTACACTCGAAGATGCCAAAATTGGCGCACCCAGTTTAGTAGTGGCTTGTGACCATGATAAGTGTCTAATTTTACCAGGAAAGCCCCGCATAATCCAGGGGTCAGGATTATCCCACTCTAAAACAGTGATACTGCGATCCATATTCCCAGAGGCTAGGAATTTACCGTCGGGTGACCAAGCCATGGCTATACTGACAGTGGATATATCTAAAATATATGGTTCCTGCTCCCAGTTTTGGCTATCCCAAATCTTCACACCTTTATACCCAGAAATTGCTAGGTATTGCCCATCACTACGCCAATCAATGGCCAATACTGAGGAGTTATCAAAATTGAGGGTAACAACTACCTCCCTATTGTCCGCATCCCAGACTTGGACACAACGCCCTAAACTAAAGGCTAGTTGGTTACCGGAGGGACTCCACCCCAGCTTATCTACCCACGCGGGGGCATTTTCTAAGGTAGTAATTAATTCCGTACCTTGCCAAATTTTTACCTGTCCATTTTGTCCCCCCACAGCTAAAAACTGACCATCTGGAGAAAAAGCTACACAGTCTACTGATGTACTTCCCCCCGTTTGTAAGGTTGTGAACTGGTTATCATTCACTAGGACAACTTCACCAGCTGCGGAGGTGGCTGCTAGGATTGTACCATGGGGAGACCAGGCGATCGCAGTCACATAGTCGGAAAGAGTCGCCGAATAGTGTTCTTCAAATTCCTTAGATTTACTAGCTGTAGGGTTCATAACTTCAAGGGGAATGGGGAAATAGGGAATAGAGAATCATCCTACTCCCTTGTAGCTTAGTCTGTACCTAGTTTAAACAAAACAAGTCAGAAAATCCTGCTTAAGTTTGGCTCCATCAAGATTACGACCAATGAAAACCAACTCATTTTTCCGGGTTTCATTTGGTTTCCAAGGGCGATCAGGTCTACCATCTAAGATCATATGCACACCTTGGAACACATAGCGATTATCTTCCCCAGCAATATTTAAAATCCCTTTCATGCGGAAAATGTCTGGCCCTTGGGTACGCAATAACTCAGACAACCAAGCGTTGAGTTTTTCTCCATCTAACTCCCCTGCTTCCACCAATGCTACAGAATAAACTTGGTCATCATGTTCGTGAGCATCTTCACCCAAGAAATCCGGGTCAATTTCCAACGCCCTCTCTAAATCAAAAGCCTTCACACCCAATAAAGCGTTCATCTCTAGTTGGGCGTTTTGGGTACGGTAGATTTTTGCCATTGCATTCATCCCCCGAATGCGCTGTTCTAATTCATCTAACTGTTCTGGGGTGACTAAATCAGTTTTATTTAGGAGAATCACATCAGCAAAAGCAATCTGTTCTTGGGCTTCGTCAGCATCCCAATGTTGCCAAATATGCTTCCCATCCACAACAGTTACCACTGCATCTAAAGACAGTAAGCTTTGCATATCTTCATCAACAAAAAATGTTTGAATTACCGGCGCTGGGTCAGCTAAACCGGTGGTTTCAATCACTAAATGGTCGAACTTATCGCGCCGCTTCATTAAGTTACCGATAATCCGAATTAAGTCCCCACGCACTGTACAGCAAATACAGCCATTATTCATCTCGAAAATTTCTTCATCCGCATCAATAATCAGTTGATTATCAATACCTACTTCCCCAAATTCATTGACAATTACAGCTACTTTTTTTCCGTGTTCGTAGGTGAGGATATGGTTCAGAAGAGTGGTTTTTCCCGAACCGAGGTAACCTGTGAGTACGGTTACAGGTACGGCATTCGTGATTTCTTCAGTTAACATTGTCTAAATGCCTTTTTGTCATAGGTTAGATAATCATTACCACCCATGATAATTCTTTTTATATCTTTGTGGTGGATTCACTGTAAGAGGATGTTTAAAGTTTATATCCATGATACTGCCAAATATGCTTTTTCTACTGACGCATCTGGACTAAGACATATATAAATGTTAATCCTGATGCACTCTACAATACTGTTGGTGGTGATCAGGAAAGATGGGAAAATCGGCTATCTCACAGTCAGCACTTTTATGGGGGTAGTAAGAAGTCTTGTGTGGCGGTGAAAACAATATCTGGGTGTTCTTCATGTAATCCCAGAGAACCGGGAATAACTACGCTTCTTACTCCTGGTAGTGCTGCTACGGCGTTCATTTCTTGTCGGGACTTGGGCGGTGTGGACTCACCAATTACTACCATCAGGGGTATGGACAAGTTGCGTACAAGTGTGAGATAATCAGACTGATTTTTGATAGCATCGAGATTGCCAGTGACAAAAGCCGCAGATGCAAATCTGGCTCCTGGTTTTTGGGTAGTTAGCCACTTTCTCTCGATAAAACTGGGTGTAAGTTTACTTTCATCAGTGAAAACATGACGGCGGTACATCCAAGTTAAAAAGGAGGGTGTGGTATTTAGTTTATATAGCCCTTGTCCAACTATAGGCGATCGCACTAACCCTTTAACTAAGTCCGCTATCTGGGGACTAGCTCCCATAGTTGGTAAAGGACCTCGCCAAGTGGGTGCTAAGAGTAACATCCGCAAGAACAGATGAGGTTGTTTCGCCGCCAATTGCAAAACGTAACTAGAAGCATGACCCGCTGCGACTACGGTAATGGGCGGATTAAAAACGCTGTGAATAAAATCTTCTAGAAAATGGTGATATATTTCCGGTCTGTAGTTCAAACTTGGGCGGGAAGATTCTCCAAAACCAGGCCAATCCACCACCGTAACTTGAAAATAGGGCGCGAGTAAATTGGCTAGTTCTCCCATTTCCCCCCGCATGGAAACGCTGCTAAAAGCTGGTAATAGCAACAAGGGTGAACCTGTACCAATAGTTTCATAAATCACCCGTAATGGTTGGTTATCCCAAGTCCAGGTATATTCTTGAACTAGTCCCCCGAATCCTACGGGGTCATAGGTAGATACTAGGTTAGTTGACATTGGCTGACCTGCTTTTAGTGTAACAAAGGGAAGCTAGGAACTATAACTTACATTCAAGAGCCTTTTTTTGCATTGTCTTAAATATGTTATAAAATCCATTGGCCCGGGAAGGTGTGAGACTGACATTTAATCCGGTTTCTTGAATAAAGTCTGGGGTGAGTTGGACAATTTCCGTGGGAGTGAGTCCATTTAAACCCTCCACTAACAACCCTACTAATCCCTTGGTTAACTGGGAATCTGAATCACCTTGGTATACAACTTTACCATCATCTAAGGCGGCGGTAATATAAACCTGAGATACACAGCCAGGAACCTTGTTTTCTGGTACTTTACCAGTTTCTGGGAAGTCTGTTAACTTCTGAGCATACCAGATTAATTGCTCGTAACGCCGCTTCGGGTCACTCGCACGTTGAAAGCGTTGGACGATTTTAGCAAGAGCAGGTGGCAAAGAATCGATCATTGAGGACATAATACAGGCTGGAATAATCAGTCTTACCTTGAGTGTAGATGATTTTTTGACACTCCCCACGTCTAAAGCCGGGGGATTCTTGAAGAGTCCACAAACTGACCTTCAATGGTGCTGGCAAAAACACCCTACACGCTCAAAACAACTACCAGTACAAAAGGTAATGCAATTGCGCTTACTTTTATTTTTTTTTGCTTTGGTGAGTCCATCACAATGCCAGTTAGGTACGCTCAACATCCTGCCATTATTTGCCCTTTAACTATTCCAAATCAAGTTGGATATGTCCGTTGCCGGGATTTCTCCGCACTAGGATGAATCATCACGTAGATGGTTATTCTTACTCCCTTTGACTATTATACCACTGTGGCTAAAGCCAATCAATCGCTTCAATGCGACTAAAGTCGCTATCGACTTATCCCCATGTCTGAAGCCACTGGCTCAGGTCTCGTTTTTTGGTCAGCGATCGCCCCAACGGTAAGAGGTCAATCTGCTAAAACTTGCGCCAGTTGCTGAGTGGCTTTTTCGATAGCATCTATACTACCTGCATTCACCAATCCATAATAGTCAAACACATAGACCTGATTATTTTTAGCAGCTGATAATTTTTGCCAAAAGCTTTCCTGTTTAAAAGCATCTAAAAGAGCGGTTTCTGACCCTCCTTGGGGAGGACTAATTAAAATTATCACTTCGGGATTAGCTGCTAAAATTTTCTCAGCTGACAGAGTAATATAACCACCTATAGGGCTTGTCCCTTGTAGGTCTGCGGCTAAATTGTTAACACCAAACTGGCGTAATAAATCTCCCGCCCAACTATTTTTATTAGGTGTTAAAATTGGCTGACGACTGACCAGCACTAGAGTAGAATTACTGTTGTTTTTCCCTTTGGGTAAAAACCCCTCGTAACGGTTTAATAACGGAGTCGGGTCAGCACCCACAAAACCAGCTAGAGTTTTAGTTAGTTCTTTGAGGGATTCCCAGCTATTAACTCTAGTAGAGAAAGTCTTAATTCCCAGATTTTCCAGCTGTTGGAGCGTCTGGTCAGAAAAACCTTGAGCACCGATGACTAAATCTGGTTTGAGAGCGACGATTTTCTCTAAGTCCGCAGGAGTTTGACCCTGAGCTACTCTTTGTAAACTCTGAAACCGGGAGTCTTTATTCAGTAAACTACCACCTGTAATCCCCACTAGTTTTGTAGAGTCCAGTTGATAAATAATATCAGCAGTTAAAGACGTGAGGGCGACGATTCTTTGTGCTGATTTTTGGGGTGTTTGGGTTACATTTACAGGTGTTGTTGGTGGTTGTGGGGGGATGGGCTGATTACAAGCTGTTAGTAATATACTCAACAGAATAGCCCAAGTTAGTAAGAATTTTTTTTGATCCATGATGTTGATTGGTTTACCCAAGAGTGCAAAGATGGGAGTAATTACCCCCAATTACTCCTTTAATTCTAAAAACGTACGCTCAAAGTCGCAGCAAAGTTAATTCCGGGTCGGGTATATAAATCTAATAGACGGTCATCGCTATTTACACCCCGCACATCAGACCATTCTATATATCTTTGGTTCAATAAGTTGAAAATTCCCAGATTAAGAATGGTATTGGGGTTGAACTGGTAGAAACCGCGCACATCTACAGTAGTGTAACCTTCGGGTTTAAAAAAGTCTTCATTACTTACCCTATCTTGAGCCGCGACTAAGGTGGTAGTTAGTTCTGCGCCCCAAATCTCTTCGGGTGAACGATAACGCAATCCTATAATCCCCTTCAATGGATCTATGGAATCTAGGGGTTGGTCTGTTTCTAAGTTATCCCCCACAGCATAAGCTAAGGTTCCGAACACACTTAAACCACCCGGAGACCTTGTAAAGCGATATTCTCCCCTAGCTTCTAAACCGGAAATTTTCGCCCCTTTAATATTTTGGGCTTGGAATTGACGCACAGGTCTACCACTAATCACAAGAGGATCACTAAGTTCGACATTAGCATCAATAAAGTTATTGTAGCGATTATAGAAACCAGTCAAACCAAAGCTACTTTGAGGATAATTAGCCCTAATACCGAGTTCATAACTATCAACTGTTTCCGGTTTTAAATCAGCATTTGGTAAAATAGTATAACCAAAAGCAAGGTTAGTAAACGCAATGTTTGCATTATCGTAAGGTGGACTTCTAAAACCACGGGCATATTGCCCATATAATGATATTTCTGGGGTGATTTTGGCAATTAGACCTAATTTTGGTGAGATTGCGGAAGCTGAAAAGCCCTTGACTTCGTAATTTTGCGTATTAATATTACTAAAAGCAACATCCTCAGTCTGAGGGCTGAGTTGATAATAGTCGTAACGCACCCCTGGAATTAAGGTGATCCGACCATCAGCAAATTCGATTTCATTTTGAATGTAAATCCCACCTCTCAAGGTGTCAGTATCAGGAAAAGTCTTATTAGGGAAAAGTTCGCTGCTAACAGTTTTCGTACTCGTTCCCAGTGTTTCATTAAATAATGTTGAATCTCTAGGGCGACTAGTGGAAGTGTTGAACAAATCAAAACCGTAAACTAGGCGATGACTAACATCCCCTGTCAAAAATTTGCTGGTAAATTGAACATCACCACCAATTATATCTTGGTTAAAACCAGTTTCTAAGATGCGGCGCAAATTCTGATTAGCACTGTTAACAGTACGGGTTTCTACATCTTCTGTGGTTTCAGCAGTTTGGTAATACATCTGCGATCGCACTGACTGCAAAAATGAGCCTAAGTCAGGATTAGTATACTCATGACTTAAACTGATGCGTCCCCGACTGGTGAAATCCTCAGCTACTTGACTGACAGTGGTAGTACGAGTAAAACTGCTAAATCCCTCAGCAGTCTTGACTTGGGTATTCAGCCTACTTTCAAACCATTCTCCTGTCAACCGGAAAATATTATGATCGTTAGCTTGCAGAACTACCTTACTGAACAGGTTCTGACTATCAACATTTTGGGGATTAGGAGCTAATCCGTCGTAGTTTTGAGCTTCGCTACCATTCCTACGGCTATATTGCAATAAACCCGATAGGTTTTCTTCCTTACCTGCTAATGTCACCGAGGGCGCAAAACTAGAGTCGGTGCTGTCATAGCTGGTTTTACCACCCACATAAAGTGGACGACCAAAAACACTCAGATAATCTTCTGGGTCTTTCGTAATGAAAGAGACTACACCCCCTAAAGCATCGCTACCATATAGGGTAGAAGCAGGACCGCGAATAATTTCCACCCTTTGAATTGAGTCAAAATCTACTAAATCACGCCCAGTATTAGCATAAATATCGGGAACTCTCACCCCATCAACCTGAATTAAAACTCGGTTCCCCTCAATTCCCCGAATATTAATACTGGAATTACCACTCCCCGCAGGACCAGTACGCACCGGGCGATTACGTACAGATATTCCCGGCTCGTAGCGGACTAAATCTTTGATATCCTCGATAAAATCCCTTTGGATTTTTTGCTCATCAATGATGCTAATTGTTCCCGGTGAATCTACAACTGCTCTGGGTGTGCGGGTTCCGGTGACGGTAATTTCTATCTCGGAATCACCGCTTTGAGTTTCCTCAACGCAATCTTCAAATTCTGGGTCTTTGGGATCAAAATCAGGGGGACAGGTTTCTTCTTCCTCGGGTTGAGCATCCGAGGGAGTCAAAATAGGTTCTTGAGTCAGTAAATGAGTTTTTGTTTCACCAGAAATGCTAGTATTATCAGATTCTGCTAATACTGTGGGCATGACAAACAGATTCAGCATAATTATGCTGAACAGCAAGGGATGTTGTTTCACTGTTATGACACCTCTGACAACTTGAAAGTTTTAATTACACATTGCGCCGATACAGGAGATAGATAAATAAGGGAGAACCCAGCAAAGCTGTGACTGCTCCCACGGGAATTTCTACAGCACCTAACCGAGACAGTAAGTCTGCAAAGCTGAGAACTAAAGCCCCACCTATTGCGCTTAGTGGTAAAACAGCACGGTAATCTGTACCTACGATCAGGCGGATTCCGTGGGGAACAATTAAACCCACGAAACCAATTAAACCCCCTATACTTACCGCTCCCGCTGCTAAGAGTGTGGCGGTAGCACCAATTAAAATCCGCGATCGCCATACAGAAACACCTAGTCCTGTGGCTAACTCGTCACCCAGGTTCAACAAGTTAACCGCACGCGCTAGTAAGCATCCCGCTAAGAGGGCGACGCTAATATAGGAACCGGAAATAGTTACCTCACTCCAACCGCGCCCATTCAAACTACCAATTAACCAATTTAACGCCGCTTGTATTTGACCATCTTCGGCTATGAGTAACAACACAGACTGAATTGCACCAAACAAGGAACTGACAGCAACTCCCCCTAAAATCAATCTTTCTACGGAAATTCCATCACGACGGTAAGCTAGGAAATAAACAAGAATAGTTGTTAATAAGCCCCCCATCCAAGCCCCTAAAGGGATCCAGGTCTGCAATATCCCTAAACTGAGCATAGCTACCGCAGCTAAACCAGCACCCGCAGAAATTCCCAGTAAGAACGGACTCGCCAGGCCATTTTTCAGCATTCCCTGGAGTAATGACCCGGACATTCCCAGAGCAGCACCCACCAGCAGGGCGGCTAGGGTGCGCGGTAGGCGCAGATCCCAGAGAATTGTTTGATAGAGTTCATCACCCCGGCGTATTAATGCTAGCCACAGTTGATTGGGGGTCATGGCTACCGCACCCAATGACAGAGAAATTCCGGTGACTAGCACCAGTCCTAGTAGTAGCAATACAGTTACTACTAATAGGCGATCGCCCCTCCCTAATTCCCCTGTGACATTTTTGTGCGATCGCCTTGGCAACCACAACTTGAATATTCCCATTTTAATGAATATATTTTGCAATAGCTCCCAATAACTATTCCATCATTAATACAAACTCTTGTCAATAACCCCAGAGGTAATATGAAGATTTGCACATATCTAAGATGATGTTTGTCAAGTCATGATTAGTGTATCGAATATTCTTTGACCCCACCCCCTTCCTTACAAGGGTAGGTTTTTAATATGATCTGTGAAGGCAAGACCACCGAAGACAAGGAAGGAAAGTGGACAGGGAAGATTTTATACGGACAATGGTCTTTTAAGTGGCTATTTTTCTTACTAAGAATACAGACTTTGTACTGTTTTTCTCCCTCGTCACCTTGTCCACCTTGTCCACCTTGTCCACCAAGTCTTGTCCTTGTCAGGGGAGGGGACTGGATTTTATTGTTTTTTGTGTGTTCCCTGTTCCCTGTTCCCTGTTCCCTGTTCCCTAAAATAAAAATTACCTGTTGAAAACTTATCAAACAACCTCTAAGATTAAGGATTAAGAATAACTGTTAAGTATTGATGCAAAAGCCGTTTTTTTGTTGAAATTCCCAGGGAAATATTTCAATTATATTTCTAGCCATTAGAATTTTAGGAGCTAATCCGGTGTTACCTTCCACTATCATCGCTGCTGTAACTACACCCCTAGAATGGAGTCCCACCGTTGCAGGTATTATGATTGTAGCCAACATTATCGCCGTTGCCTTGGGTAAACTTACCATCAAGTACCCCAGCGTTGGGCCATCTCTCCCCGCAGCCAATTTATTTGGCGGTTTTGGTTTACCTGCGGTACTAGCAACTACAGCCTTTGGTCATCTTTTGGGAGTAGGTATAATTTTAGGACTGCATAACATCGGCAGAATTTAGCTAAAACCCACAGAGGTGAAGCTAAGGCTTCACTTCTCTCACTTTTTGCTTACCGGGGATTTAAGTTAAAATTTTCAAGTCTTAGCACGTAAATCCATCGTTATGCTTCAGTACCCCCACCTCGAACAGGCGTTAAAATACCACTTTGGTTACGATAATTTTCGCCCCGGACAACGACAAATTATTGAAGATGCGCTGCAAAATCGGGATTTATTGGTAGTAATGCCCACAGGTGGGGGTAAATCATTGTGCTTTCAGTTACCAGCCTTGATAAAAAAAGGCTTAACGGTAGTGGTTTCACCGTTAATCGCTCTCATGCAAGACCAAGTAGAATCACTGAGAAATAATAATATTTCTGCTACATTTCTCAATAGTAGCCTTAATCCCTACAAAGTGCGATCGCGTGAGGAAGCCATCCGTAACGGCAAAGTTAAACTACTCTATGTAGCCCCAGAACGTTTATTAAGCCCAAGATTTCTACCATTTTTAGACTTAGTACATCACCAAATTGGTATTTCTACCTTCGCCATTGACGAAGCCCATTGTGTATCCGAATGGGGACACGACTTTCGCCCAGAATATCGCCAGTTAAAATCCCTACGTCACCGCTATCCAGATGTTCCCACCATCGCCCTCACCGCTACAGCCACAGACCGCGTCCGTAGTGATATAATTAAACAATTAGGGTTAAAGCAACCTAGTATTCACTTAGCTAGCTTTAACCGGCAAAATCTTTATTACGAAGTTCGGCCTAAATCTAAAACTGTATACGCCGAAATCTTAGAAATGATTCGGGAAACTGACGGTTCAGTGATTATTTATTGTCTGACCCGGAAAAAAGTTGATGAACTCACATTTAAACTGCAACATGATCAAATTACCGCTTTACCCTATCATGCTGGTTTAAATGATGAGGAACGCAGTAAGAATCAAACTCGATTTATTCGCGATGATGTGCGTGTCATTGTTGCTACTATCGCCTTTGGGATGGGAATTAATAAACCTGATGTGCGGTTAGTCATTCACTCTGATTTACCACGTAATTTAGAAAGTTATTATCAAGAATCTGGGCGAGCGGGTAGAGATGGTGAACCCTCACGTTGTACCATGTTCTTTAGTTTTGGTGATCTTAAAACCATTGAGTGGAGTATTGAGCAAAAAACTGACCCTCAAGAACAATTAATTGCCAAACAACAGCTACGCCAGGTAATTGACTATGCTGAAGGTACAGACTGTCGGCGTACAATTCAACTAGGTTATTTTGGCGAACGTTTTCCCGGTAATTGCGGTAACTGTGATAACTGTCGTTATCCCAAACCTGTACAAGACTGGACAATTGAAGCCATGAAGTTTTTATCTTGTGTGGCCCGTTGTCAAGAAAGATTTGGAATGCTACACATTATTGATGTGTTGCGGGGAAGTAAAAGTAAAAAAATTACCCAAAATCAACACGACAAACTCTCTACCTACGGGATTGGGAAAGATAAAACTGTAGATGAATGGCGCATTTTAGGGCGTTCTCTGTTACATCAAGGGTTGTTACAACAAACCAACGATGGTTACTCGGTTTTAAAGCTGAATGCTTTGAGTTGGGAGGTGATGAAGCGACAGCGCCAAGTTTTGATTGCTGTTCCTGTGGCGCAAAAAATCTCTCCCGTCTCAGAGGGTGACAAAACAGCCCAAACAGAAATATTATTACAACTCTTGCGATCGCTGCGCAAGCAACTAGCTGATGAACAGTCTGTAGCGCCCTACGTTGTCTTTCAAGATTCTACCCTCAGGTTAATGGCCCAGGTACAACCCCAATCCTTAACAGAATTTGGTAAACTTTCTGGGGTAGGTAGTCACAAACTCGCCCAGTATGGTGAAAAATTCCTCGCAGAAATCACCGCCTACCGTCGAGAACAAGGTATATCAACCACAAAACATGATTCTTCAGGTACTCTAGCTCTTAAGAACTTACCTAATGATACCGAGTTAACCACATTAAGACTACACCAACAAGGTTTGAGTGTAGGGGAAATTGCTCGCCAACGCAATCTTAGCCCCTCGACAATTTTTACCCACCTTTCTCAGTTAATGGCTAAAAATCAGCCTGTAGATTTAAATCAGTTAGTACCCCTAGAACATCAACAAAAAATTTGGCAAGTTTTAGAGATTTTGGGTGATGTTTCTCTCACCCCCATTAAACAACAATTAGGAGAAAACTATACTTTTGATGAAATTCGCTTAGTCAGGGAAAAATGGCGAAGACAAAATCCTCAGTAATTCAGAAGTCGGGGAGCTTACTCACCTTTTTCCACATTGCTGTGGAAAGAAAATTGGCAAAGGTATTGTTTGACAAGTAGTTATGATTTTAAATATACTTAGGAAGTATGCTTTTGACTCTTAAAGAGGCTATAAATAGCTATGCAACTAAGACCGTTTGTCATGGGTTTAACTATAGCCGGTTTGGTTATTCCCAGTGTAATAGGGAACACATCAAAAGTGTTAGCTGAAGACATTACTATTCTGTTGGAAAATAAAACAAGGGCAAATATGACAGAATTTTACGCTTCTCCTTCTGGGGTGAAGAATTGGGAAGACGATATATTAGGGGATGATATTTTACGATCTGGAAAAACCATCGAAATTAATATCAATGATGAGCGCACAACTTGTATCTATGACTTTCAAGCCAAATTTGCTGATGGTGATGTAGTGGAAAAATATGATATCAATCTTTGCAAATTGAACGGTGGTAGTTACGAATTTTATGATTAGGTTTAGGTTGAATAATGATCATTGCCTGGTATCGCATCGGGTCAACATAATCAAATACATAATCTTCGAGTTATTTTAGGGAATGGGGAATGGGGAATGGGGAATGGGGAACCGAAACAATCAAATCCAGTCCCCTTTCCCTTATAAAGGGAAAGATGAGGGTGGGGTCAAACAATATTTAATACACTAATCATGACTTGACAAACATCCTCTAAGAAGTCGGGGAGCTTACTCACTCTCCACAGATACCCGACTTCTGGACAAATCATATGAGATTATCTTTAATTATCTAAGAAGTCGGGGATCTTACCCCCCCTCCACAGATCCTCGATAGCACTTACGCGATCGCTATCTACCAACATCTTCATGTGAAAAAATGAGCAAGATTTATGCAGAGATTGGTCTGGGAGATCAGTATTGGGAACACTTGGCGCAGAATTGAGGTCTAAACTTGCATAATTCTTTACCCGTTAACACGTAACTGGTACAGTAAGGGAAACTAGTGATTTCAATTCTGGCTTGAGATGATGTTGACCCTTTGGCTAGTGTTTGAGTATCTTTTTTGCCTAGAATTTTCGATGCTAATTTAGGTAATACTAAACAAGCAGCAGCATTGAGGAGAGTTAGCAATAAAACATCCATGAAATTTATGGGTACTCACCCCCATCAAAAAAATAGGTTTTTGGGCTTTTGGCAGTCAAGATAACTAAAGCAATAGATGATCCAGTGTATCCATTGTCTTTAGCTTATATATATTTACTGTAACATAGATTTTTATCAATACAACCGTTGAAATGCTGAAATACCTCAGACAGTAGGCTATGCATTACAGCCAATCACTGAAGAGTAGAGCTATTTAGTAATATAGGCTCATGTCAGAACAATCAATAAATCAACCGTTTACTAAAACAATAGAGGATATGAATTGTGAATAACAGCACAGATACACCAGCTTATTTATCAAAGATTACGAAGCGAGAAAGCCAAGAATTACAGCGTTTAGTCGATTACAGTCATGTGGTTTCACTACCAGAAGTTTGGTCATTAGCAGCCAAACAATTTAGTGATATTGTGGCTCTGCACAATCCCCACAGTACACCAGAAGTAGTAATTACCTATAGCCAGTTAGGGGAGCAAATTCAAAAATTTGCAGCGGGGTTACAAAAATTAGGAGTCAAAGTAGGCGATCGCATTTCCTTAATAGCCGATAATAGTCCCCGGTGGTTTATTGCGGATCAAGGGATAATGACCGCCGGCGCAGTAAATGCAGTCCGTAGTTCCCAAGCCGAACGCTCAGAACTACTATTTATTATTGCCAACAGTGGTAGCACCGCCCTAGTAGTGCAGGACTTAGACACACTCAATAAACTGGGGGAAGGACTGAATGACCTACCCATTCAACTGATAATTTTAATCTCAGAGGAAACACCACCAGAAGACACCCCCAAGGTGTTGAACTTCTCCCAGGTATTAGAAATTGGTGCTAACCATCCCCTGACACCAGTTCAGGTCACAGGAGATACCCTAGCGACTTTGATTTATACCTCCGGGACTACCGGTAAACCCAAAGGTGTGATGCTTTCTCATAGCAACTTGTTACACCAAGTCAAAACCCTGGGTACAATAGTACAACCACAGCCGGGAGACATCGCCTTGAGTATCCTCCCCTCTTGGCACAGTTACGAGCGCAGTGGGGAGTATTTCTTACTATCTCAAGGTTGTACACAAATTTATACTAACTTGCGTTTTGTCAAACAGGACTTAAAGCAATTTAAACCTCATTACATGATTGCAGTCCCCCGTCTGTGGGAATCGATTTATGAGGGAGTGCAAAAACAGTTCCGGGAACAACCAGCCAAAAAGCAACGCCTGATTAAGTTTTTACTAGCAGCCAGTGAAACCTATATCGAAAAAAAACGCATTGCCCAAGGACTGAGTTTAAATCATCTTCATGCCTCAACCTTAGAGAAAATCACCTCTAAGATACTAGCATTGGCTTTGTTGCCCCTTCATACCCTCGGAGAACGCCTAGTTTATGCCAAAGTCCGCCAAGCCACAGGGGGACGCATCAAGCAAGTAATTAGCGGCGGTGGGGCGCTACCCAAGCATATAGATAACTTTTTTGAAATTATTGGGGTGGAGATTTTGCAGGGTTACGGTTTAACAGAAACCTCTCCTGTGACTAACGCCCGCCGTCCTTGGCATAATGTCCGCGGTTCATCTGGACAGCCCATCGCTGGTACAGAAGTCAAAATTGTTGACCCGGAAAGCAAAGACTTGTTACCCCCTGGAAAGAAAGGTTTGGTACTCTTGAAAGGTCCTCAAGTTATGCAGGGGTATTACCAAAACCCCGAAGCCACAGCCAAAGTTATTGATGGTCAGGGATGGTTTAATAGCGGTGACTTGGGTTGGGTGACACGAGATAATGATTTAGTGCTAACCGGGAGGGCTAAAGATACGATTGTTTTGACCAATGGGGAAAATATCGAACCGCAACCAATTGAAGATGCTTGCTTGCGATCGCCCTACATTGATCAAATTATGCTGGTGGGACAAGACCAGCGCAGCATCGGCGCTTTAATTGTCCCCAATACCGAAGCCCTAGAAAAATGGGCACAAACTCAAAATCTGGAACAGATGAGGACATCTATTGATCTGGAGAGTAAAATAATCCAGGACTTGTTTCGGCAAGAATTGAATCGGGAAGTACAAAACCGTCCTGGTTATCGTCCTGATGACCGCATTGGCCCCTTCAGGTTGATTGTCGAACCTTTTTCTCTGGAAAATGGCTTGATGACACAAACCCTGAAAATCCGCAGACACATAGTCACGGAAAGGTATCAGGATATCATTGACCGGATGTATACCCGATGATTATTCTGTCTGCTAACTTATAGAGTGAACGTGAAAGTTTTATGGATGTCTCCAACCCCAATTTGTTACTCAAGCGCGTTGTCAATGTCAAAGCCATTGTTACCCCCCTATGGAAGGAGGAAGTGCAACAGCAACTACAGCAACAGATTAATCAAAGTGACCAGCAACTGCAACAGATTGATCTAGAAGGACAACGAGCCATTGTGTCCATTCAAAAACAGGCTATACAGCCCCCTAGTCCCCAAACCCTTCAACAAATCGATAATATCCACAGCCAAGTCAATCAAAAGAAAACTGAACTCCTAGAGCAGAAAAATCAACTGCTACAAAACCTCCAGCAATTACAATTTCTGGAGTTGGAGCAAGAAGTGAATCAATTCCAAATGGAAGGCTTTTTCCGTGTTGAACAGGGTGATAACTTAATTCGTAAAATGCAGGTAGAAATCCTGCTGCGCGATGGCGTTGTCCAAGAGATTCGCGGCGACATTTAACAGTCGTGCTGCTAATTCCCCACTTATCTTATGTTAGGTGGGGTTGACAGTCCCCGGTCAAAATTCACAACTTTGAGCTAACTTTTGTTTATCGGTACTTTCATGGGTGCATTCTATTTTTGACCCAGCCCAGACAACTTGCCAAATCGGGGGAGAGCTGTTTAACAGCGATCGCCCAAAAGTGGTCATTTCCACTCGATAATTAATCGCCTTAATGGTATAATTATTTGAATCTATGTGCGTGATTTCCACTAAGGCTTGTCTGGGTTGGGGATAAAAGACTGCTACTTCCTGCTTACCTCCAGCTAATGATTTATCCTCTAAAACATTTAAGGCTAAACTCACAGGATCACTACCTTGAAGAATGGCATTCACATTTTCTAGTGGTATGCTTTGATATTGATAACGCCCTGGATATAATGGGACATCCTCAGTATGTTGCACATTGGCAACTTCCTGTTGTATAACGGGTCTATTGTCTCCCAATGTTGGCGATTCTGGTTCCTGGGTGATATCTATCCCGGCGCAAGCAGTAGCCAAGATATTTACTAACAAAACTAAAACAACATTCCACTTGTTAAACAACATAAAAGTAAACAAGAAATTGAACTTAACCACTTACATTGAAGAGGTCAGAGTGAGTGATGATGTTAAATTATAACATTCATCATCAAAGTATTCACGTATAGAAGACTTGGGCTGATGATTGAAACATGGGCAAAAATTTATAGTTGTTACATACCATAGACTCTAATCTGATCATCAGGTTCCTGGGTTAATTAGTAAATTAATGCCAAAATCAGAAAAGCACCAAACCCATGTCTTACCAGGGAAAAGAAAAAATTTCCACGGGAAAACTCAGCCAGCCGAGATACAATTTAATCTGGCAAAAGCTGCTAAAGTCCATAAACCATCGATTCTGATACCACCATATGAGCATTCACGAAGTATTCATGCCAGCCCTGAGTTCCACCATGACTGAAGGTAAAATCGTTTCCTGGGTGAAATCGCCAGGGGATAAGGTGGAAAAAGGGGAAACCGTGGTGGTGGTGGAGTCAGATAAGGCAGATATGGATGTGGAAACATTCTATGAAGGATACCTAGCCCACATCATCGTACCAGCCGGTGAAAGTGCACCAGTAGGATCTGCGATCGCCTACATAGCAGAAACAGAAGCCGAAATCGCCACCGCCAAAACCTTGGCTAACTCAGGCTCAGTTACCGCTACCCCCACACCAGAACCAGTTGCGACTACAGCCCCTATTGGTATATCTTCTGCCCTAGCTACTCAAAATGGCTCTAACCACCGCGAAGGAAGAGTGGTAGTTTCACCCCGCGCCCGTAAATTGGCTAAAGAACTTAAGGTTGATTTGACCACCCTGAAAGGTAGCGGTCCCTACGGTCGCATCGTCGCCGAGGATGTACAATCATCTGTCAATCAAGGTAAACCATCAGCGCCCACACCCACCCCAGCACCTACCTTCACCCCGTCCCCG
>NZ_JAQMTM010000131.1:0-9952 GCF_028331085.1 Anabaena sp. CS-542/02 | reverse complement strand
TTAGTTCAACAAATCATGAGGTGGGACATGACGGTATTAAGAGAATCGCCCTGGTATCAGGAAATATTGAAAGAGGGATTACAGCAGGGGGAAAAACAGGGATTACAACAGGGATTACAACAGGGATTACAACAGGGATTACAACAGGGATTACAACAGGGACGACAAGAAGGAGAGAGCCAATTGGTTCTACGTCAGTTACAGCGTCGCTTAGGAAGGTTGGATGATACGGTTAAACAGCAAATTCAGATGTTACCAGTAGAGCAACTGGAAGGTTTAGCAGAGGAGTTACTAGATTTTAGGGATATACAACAGTTACAAAGTTGGTTAGAACGGGTTTGTTGACGGTTGACGGTTGACGGTTGACGGCGCTCAAATAGCGGGGTTTCGACTACGCTCAACCAGCGGGTTTTGGGTTTCGACTACGCCGGGTTTCGACTACGCCGGGTTTCGACTACGCTCAACCAGCGGGGTTAATGCTACATCTACACTAAATATGAGTATTTCTGAAAAAGAATATTTTGCGAAGCGGACTCAGCAGGTCAAGCTCAAAACACGAATTATGACGGTAGTGGGGGTGGCGGGGTTTTTTGGTTCTATTGTGTTTGGTGGGATTAAAAGCATATTGTCAGAGATGGAAAAGCAACGGGAGCAACCGGTGGTGCAGTCACCAACCAGTCAATTAGAAAATCAGGTGCGGGGTTATGAGTTGGTTTTGCAGCGGGAACCAAATAATATTTTGGCTTTGGAGAAGTTGGTTAATTTGCGGTTACAGCTGGGAGATAATCAGGGAGCTATGGAGTTGATGAAAAGGTTGGTTGAGTTGCATCCTGAGCGGGAAAGTTATCGCTCTGGGTTGGCGACTTTGCAGGAAAGAATGGGGAAGCAGGGTGGTCAGGAGTAGGGGAGGGGATTTTACGCTAGTTTAACTCTGGTTAAGGCAAACACAGGAGATTGTTAGAGGATGTTTGTCAAGTCCCTCATGGTGTATCTAATATTTTTATATCCCCCTAAATCCCCCTTGAGAAGGGGGACTTTGACTCTAGTTTCCCCCCTTTTTAAGGGGGGTTAGGGGGGATCAAGAAGTGTCTAAAATCACCTTATAAGACTTATCAAACATCCTCTTAGTTGTAGTTAATTATCAGGGGCTTGTTATTATATATGAATAATTCTTCTAATATTAATGATCAATTGAACTATCTGAAGGTTTCTGGCTGGTTAAATTCTGTTTCCCAAAAGAAGATTATTAATGGGGATAATCAGCCGATACCGTGGTACACTTACCCGGCGATAGAGTTTATAGAGGATAAGGTTAAGGGTGATTTTTTAGTATTTGAATTTGGGTCGGGACATTCAACTTTATGGTGGGGAGAACGGGTTAAAGAGGTAATTTCTGTTGAAAGTGATGGGGGTTGGTTTAAGGAAATCAATCAGCAAATGCCGGGTAATGTGAAGTTAAATTTAGAGTCAGATGAAGGTAAATACGCGGATTTTATTCTGTCGTATCCTGATGAATATTTTGATGTGATTATTGTTGATGGGATTAATCGTAATAGGTGCTTGGAAAATAGTTTAAGCAAAGTGAAAGAGGATGGTTTGATTATTTTTGATAATACAGATGTTTATCACTATGATTCATCATTACGCTTACTGTTATCTCAAGGTTATAAAAGGATTGATTTTTGGGGTTTAATTCCGGGTTATGTTTATAAAAATTGTACTTCTGTATTTTTTAAATCAACTGCAATATTAGAAACAAATTCTTTACCGAGTGATAAAAGGTCTTGTTTAGGTGTATCTTGTATGCAAATTACTAACCCTAAACCGATGGAGATGAAAACTGCTGAATATGATGATAATTGGGGATTAAATACGCCGGTGGCGTTATTGATATTTAACCGCCCTGAAACGACTGGGAAGGTATTTGCAGCTATTCGGGAGGCTAAACCGCCGAAGTTGTTGGTTGTTGCGGATGGACCGAGAAGGGATAAACCAGGGGAGGGGGAAAAATGTGAGGAAGCTAGAGCAATTATTAATCAAGTTGATTGGGAGTGTGAGGTTTTAACTAATTACTCTGAGGTAAATTTGGGTTGTCGTGAGAGGGTGAGCAGTGGTTTAGATTGGGTGTTTGAGCAGGTGGAAACGGCGATTATTTTAGAGGATGATTGTTTACCTCATCCGACGTTTTTCCGTTACTGTGAGGAGTTATTGGAGAAATATCATGATGATGAACGGATTATGGTGATTTCTGGGAATAACTTTCAAGGCGATCGCTGCAGGGAGGATAGTTATTATTTCTCCCGTTATGGTCATTGTTGGGGCTGGGCTAGTTGGCGGCGGGCTTGGAGGAAGTATGATCATGGTATGGCGCTATGGCCAGGGTTAAGGGATAGTGGTTGGTTGTTTGAGGTGTTGGAAAATGACCAAGCTGCTGGTTGGTGGTCAAAGGCATTTCAATCTGTATATGATGGTGTTCTGAATACTTGGGATGTTATTTGGCAATATAGTCTGTGGTTGAATGGGGGTTTAAGTATTTTGCCCCATGTTAATTTGGTGACTAATATTGGGTTTGGTGAATCTGCGACTCATACAACTATGGTTGATAGTCCCCTGGCTAATATGGCGGTGGAAGCTATGGGTTTTCCTCTGCAACATCCGGTAGCAGTCAAGAGGAATAGTGAGGCTGATAATTTTACTGAAATTACACAATTTAGCGGCGCAGTAAATAAAGAAATAAATGATGTCCAGAAAGTGGAGAAATGTCACATCTGTGAGTCAAATTCTTATTACTTGGCCACAGCTAAGATTCTCCAGAAATATGATGTTGATTATTTCCAATGTTCTCACTGCGGTTTTGTGCAAACAGAACACCCCTATTGGTTAAATGAGGCTTACTCAGAGGCGATCGCCTTGAGTGATGTAGGGTTGGTTTATCGT
Organism: Anabaena sp. CS-542/02; assembly: GCF_028331085.1. Lineage (NCBI taxonomy): Bacteria > Bacillati > Cyanobacteriota > Cyanophyceae > Nostocales > Nostocaceae > Anabaena > Anabaena sp. CS-542/02. Next base: position 7,015 of record NZ_JAQMTM010000131.1, on the reverse strand, counting down.
AATAATAGGATGGCATATATTACGAGTAGGTTAGTTAGTAATTATTTTGACCATCAAGCCAAATTTCTGGATTATGGCGGTGGGTATGGTTTGTTTGTGCGTTTAATGAGAGACCAAGGGTTTGATTTTTACTGGTTTGATAGGTTTTGTAAAAATATATTTGCTCAAGGATTTAAGTTACAGGAACTTGATAAACCAAATTTAGCGTTAATTACTGCTTTTGAGTTATTTGAACATTTAGAAAATCCTTTACAGGAATTACAAGAAATTATTGATATATGTCCTCATATATTTTTTAGTACAGAGTTATTACCGGAAAACAACCCCACACCTGACCAATGGTGGTATTATGCTCCCCAGGAAGGTCAACATATTTCTATATATACTCGTAAATCTTTAGAAATATTAGCTAGTAAATACAATCTTCAACTTTATACTGATGGTAAATCTTTACATTTATTAACTACAAAAACAGATTTACCACCAAATTTATTTACGGAACTGGCAAATAATCAGTTACCAGTGATTTATAAAGAATCACTTTTATCCCGTGATTTTAATCAAGTAATTAGTAAAATTTCTATTAAAAATACATCTGCTTTAATTAATACGACTCTAATGGGGTTAAAACTACGAGATATTAATTTAATTATTTTCCCAGATCCGGAGCAGTCGGAACAGTGCATATATGAAGAGTTGGTAAGGGTGATTACTAGTTTAGAAAATCATCCTGATTGTGGAAAGATGACTTTATTGGTGAATGCTGGTAAGTTTCCGCCTCATTTGACCCAAGCTTTTACGGAGCAGTTATGTGAGGAAGAGGAGGAGGGGTTACAAATTTCGGTGGTTGGTAAGTTATCTGCTGTAGAGTGGGAGGCTTTGTTACCTCGGTTAACTGGGAGGATTGTTTTAGCTCAGGAGGATGGGGAAGCAGTAGAACAAGTGCAATTAAAGAAGCTACCATATTATGAATTGGATGGGTTAGAAAATCAACTATCTATTTTCTTGAAGGTAAGAGGACAAAACAAAAATCAAGGGTTCAAAAATTTTGTTACTTACCATATCAAGGATATCCCTATTATTCTTCCTCCTGATCATGCTCTACCGCAATATCAAAATATGTTTAGGCTTTATGATAAATTTATTGGTGTTTTGGCTAAACATTTACCAAATAATGAAGATTTAATAGTTGATATAGGAGCAAACGTTGGTGATACAACAGCCCTATTACTTCAATACTGTAAAAATCCAATTTTATGTATTGAAGCTGATGCAGATTTCTTCTCTGTTCTGGAATATAATCTTTCAAATTATCGTGAAAGAATTACTTGTGTAAATTCTTTTATATCAGGAAAGGAATTAAAAAATGTAGAACTGGTAAAAAATAGAGGTACAGCAAGAGCAGTAGAAAGCAAGGAGACACTGATAAAATCCGATTCTTTGCAGTCTATTCTTGATAATTCACAGTTAGGTAAATGTATATTATTAAAAACTGATACGGATGGATTTGATTTTGAAATACTGCTTTCTTCCCTGAGCATCATTAAAGAAAATAGTCCAATACTTTTTTGGGAAAATGAGATTTCATCCCTAAAGGATATAGAAGCAGTAAAAGATTTACTCAAGGAATTGAGATCAATTAATTACACTAAATATATTGTTATAGATAATTTTGGAAATCCGTTAATTTATGAAGGGACATCAGAATTTATAGAACAAATAAACGAGTATCTGTTAAATAATAAGTATAATAAGAACCAGACTTTTTATTATACGGATATAGCTGCATTTCCAGCTAAATATAGTCACCTAGTTTTACCCATTGCATCTGACTATAATAATTTTATCAGAAGTTCAAATGTATACCCATAATTTCAATATGAATCAACATATTTTACTATCAACAGGAGATCCGGGACTGGGTGGAGTTGATCAATATAATCACTCTTTATTGTGTGCGTTAGCTAAATTAGGTTATCGAGTGACATCACTACAACCGGAAGCAGTTGATCATCGTGTAGTTACTAAAGAACAAGAGTTAGGTATTCGCCATGTTTGGATGACAAAGAATATTATTGCCGAATTACAGGGACTGTTTACCCAAGCTGAACATAAACCAGATTTAATTATTTGCAGTAATACTGGGGTATTGGCAAATTTTAACATTACGAAATTAGCTCTGGGGTTTGGTATACCATATATTGTGATTGAAGGGTTGGTTGAGCCTGATTTGGCTCAGAGGTATCCTGAATATTTAAATGAACTATCGCGACAATATAATTTAGCTCATTCGGTGATTGCGGTTTGCCAGGATAATTTAAATTTACTACATCAAGTTTTTGGCTTACCTGAGGATCAGGGACAAGTGATACATTATGGTAGACCTGCAGAATATTTTACGGGGCGTGATGTAGCTAGGGGTCAACAGCTACGAGAATCATGGGGTATTCCTGATGATGGTGTGGTATGTTTGACTGCTGCTGGGATACAAACAAGAAAGGGCTATATTTACCAATTAGAGGCAATTAAACAATTAATGTTTAGTCCTGTATGGTCTAAACTGTATTTTGTTTGGGCTGGTACTACTTGGGAACCAGAGCTAGAAAAACAGATTAGGGAGACTAGAGAAGAGTTAGGAATTAGCAACCGGGTAATTTTGTTGGGACATAGGACTGATGTGGTTGAGTTGCTAAATGCTGGAGATATTTTTGTATTTCCTTCTTTGTTGGAAGGGATGCCATTATGTGTGATGGAGGCGATGGCTAAAGGATTACCAGTGGTGGCTACTGCGGTGAGTGGTATTCCTGAAGAATTGGGAGAAACGGGTAAATTAGTCCCTGATCCTAAGATTAACCCCCAAGGGACGGTGAGGGAACTGGTAGCGACAATTACAGAGTGGGCAGAAAATCCGCAATTACGACGGTCAATTGGGGAAGCTTGCAGAGCTAGGGCGGAGGAAATGTTTCAAGAACACCGGATGATTGAGGAAACTCTGGAGGTGATTCAAGGAGCATTGTTAACCAATCATGGAGGTAAGTCACATATTGGTAATTATATTGGTAAGATTATTATTGACGGAGTATTTTTCCAACTCAATAACACAGGAATAGCCAGGGTGTGGCGCAGTTTGTTAGAAGAGTGGGCAAATACGGAGTTTGCTGATCATATTTTAGTGTTGGATAGGGCTAACACTGCACCTAAAGTTAGTGGTATTCGTTACCTGACGATTCCTGCATACGACTATAACAATACAGCGGCTGATAAACAGATGCTGCAGCAAGTCTGCAATCAAGAACAAGCAGATTTATTTATTTCCTCTTATTACACCACACCCATCACTACACCATCTGTATTTATGGCTTATGACATGATACCGGAGGTAATGGGGGCGGATTTGGATCGTCCGATGTGGAGAGAAAAACACTATGCTATTGAACACGCATCTGCATATATAGCAATTTCTCACAGTACAGCCCGTGATTTGGTTAAGTATTTTCCCCAGATAGCTCTGGAGTCTGTAGCGGTGGCTCACTGTGGAGTTAGTCGGAGTTTTACGCCAGGGACAGTAGAACTTAGGGCATTTAAATATAAATATGGGATTGGTAAACCATACTTTTTATTAGTAGGTGCTGATGCTTATAGTTATAAGAATGGGATCTTATTTTTGAAAGCATTCTCCCAACTAGCTAACAGTGAGGGATTTGATCTGATTATGACTGGTTTTGGGGGGGTGTTCCCACCGGAGTTAAGAGAATATACGTCTGGGAGTGCTGTACACCTGTTGCGCCTGAGTGATGAGGAATTAGCAATAGCTTATTCTGGGGCGGTGTGTTTGGTGTTTCCTTCTAAATATGAAGGGTTTGGAATGCCGATATTAGAAGCAATGGCTTGTGGTTGTCCTGTAATTACTTGTCCTAATGCTTCTTTACCGGAGGTAGGGGGAACAGCGGTTATATATGTGAATGATGATGATATTGATGGTATGGCGAATGCTTTATGTGAGTTACAAAAGCCCAGTGTTCGCCAATCGTTAATTAGTGGGGGTTTAGCACAAAGTCAAAAGTTTTCTTGGGGGCAAATGGGGCGGGTGGTAAGCTGGAGTTTAATTAATGCAAGTTTACTGGGGTTAAAACTGCGAGATATTAATTTGATTATTTTCCCAGACCCGGAGCAGTCGGAACAGTGCATATATGAAGAGTTGGTAAGGGTGATTACTGGTTTAGAAAATCATCCTGATTGTGGAAAGATGACTTTACTGGTGAATGCTAGTAAGTTTCCGCCTCATTTGACGCGAGCTTTTACGGAGCAGTTATGTGAGGAGGAGGAGGAGGGGTTACAAATTTCGGTGGTTGGTAAGTTATCGCGGATGCAGTGGGAGGCTTTGTTACCTCGGTTAACTGGGAGGATTGTTTTAGCTCATGAGGATGGGGAAAGTCTGGGACAATTGCAAGTAAAGAATATATCATACTACCAATTGGATGAGATAGAATCAATATGCGTTGTCCTAGCTTAAGTCAACTCCCACCACCCCCACCGGGAAAAACTGGGTGGCCTTGGACTGAAGAAACCGAACCATTAGCTGATACCATGCCGGATGGTGGGGAATGGCCAAAGATTAGTATTGTTACTCCCAGCTATAACCAAGCTCAGTTTATTGAGGAAACTATTCGTTCCGTGTTGCTCCAAGGTTATCCTAATTTGGAATATATGATTATGGATGGAGCTAGCACAGATGATAGTGTGAATATTATTAGTAAATACCAGCAATTTTTGTGTCATTGGGTGAGTGAACCTGATCGGGGACAATCTCATGCTATTAACAAAGGCTTTGCAAAGACTACAGGGAACATTTTGGCTTGGATTAATTCTGATGACTTTTTGAAGCCGGGTGCCTTGGAAATAGTAGCAAAAACCCTGAGCAACTCTCAAACTCCCACTTGGTTAATTGGGGGGTGTGAGATAACCAATGAAATTTCTGTTCCTTTGTTCATGAAGTCTGGAACTGGTATTTCTTATGCCAAATGCTGGAATTGGTTGGAAAACTGGTTTCCACAACAATCTACATTTTGGCATCGTCATTTGTGGTCTTTAGCTGGCTTATTAGATGAGTCTCTGCATTATGCGATGGATTTTGATTTTTGGCTGCGATTATTCCTACTAGCCGAACCAATTACTATAGATACGGTAATTTCAGCCTATCGATATCACGATAATGCTAAATGTATTTCCCAACAATCATTAACTCAAGGTGAAGTAAATTTAGTAGTTATCAAAAATTTGAAAGCCTTACAGCTAAATTCTATTCAGGAGATGGGAGGGAGATTAGAAAAATTTGTAAGTTCTCAGTCTGATATTTCTAGTTTAAAACTGCGAGATACTAATTTTATCATCTTCGCGGACCCGGAGCAGTCGGAACAGTGCATATATGAAGAGTTGGTAAGGGTGATTACTAGTTTAGAAAATCATCCTGATTGTGGAAAGATGACTTTACTGGTGAATGCTGGTAAGTTTCCGCCTCACCTCACCCAAGCTTTCACGGAGCAGTTATGTGAGGAAGAGGAGGAGGGGTTACAAATTTCGGTGGTTGGTAAGTTATCCCCGCTAGAGTGGGCGGCTTTGTTACCCCAAGTTACTGCTAGGATTGTTTTAGCTCAGGAGGATGGGGAAAGTGTGGGACAATTGCCGATGGATGGGGTGCCATTGGTGACGGTTGACGGTTGACGGTTGGCTGTGTTGAGGGGCGATCGGCTTGCAGCAGCGCGGGGGCGATCGGCTTGTAGTATTCGCGATCAGTATTGGGTGTGGGAGGTATAATTGATGGTTATCCGCACGGGGGAGCCAGGGAATGAATTCCCTGTCTGAAAGCTAAAGTCGGTTAGAAACCGACTGGAAAGAGGTTTAATGGGTTTTGTGTGATTTGTCACAAGATGTAGGAAATTGGTGTATAATTTATTAGACACACAGCAAGCTATGATACAGAAGCAACATATTTATAACTTATAACAAACAGTGGCGAAAAAAGCAGATATAGGGGGGAAAAGATTAATCGGTCTTGCACCTAACACGTGGGTAAAGTGGATTACCCAGCGCAGTGACTTACAAGTACAAGACATCCTCAACACAGAATTTCAGTGGATAGAGCGGGAAAGTGATGTTTTATTGAAGGTTTTATCGCCGGAAATAGGGGAATTTTTACTCCTCAACGAATTACAACTACGGTACAATCAGAGAATGCCCCGAAGGCTACGGGCTTATACAGCTTTGGCAGAAGAGCGTTATAACTTACGGGTATATCCAGTTTTAATCAATATTCTGCCGCCAAGTAATAAACAAAGCATTCCCCAACGTTACGAATCAGAGATATTAGGGATAACTGCTCATCAAGATTACCAGGTGATTAATCTGTGGGAGGTGGATGTTAATCTGGTATTTGAGCAGAAGATATCAACCCTATTGCCATTTGTACAAATTTTGCAGGGTGGAAGCAGGGAGGATAAATTACGGGAAGCGGTGAGGGAGTTAAGACGGGATGAGCAACTGCAAGACTTAGAACCGTTATTATCATTTTTTGCTAGTTTTGTATTGGATATTCCCTTAGTTCAACAAATCATGAGGTGGGACATGACAGTATTGAGAGAATCACCCTGGTATCAGGAAATATTGAAAGAGGGGGAAAAACAGGGATTACAACAAGGACGGATTGAAGGACGACAAGAAGGACGACAAGAAGGAGAGAGCCAATTGGTTCTACGTCAGTTACAGCGTCGCTTAGGAACCTTGGATGATACAGTCAAACAGCAAATTCAAATGCTACCAGTAGAGCAACTGGAAAGTTTAGCAGAAGAATTACTAGACTTTAGGGATATACAACAGTTACAAAGTTGGTTAGAACGGGTTTGTTGACGGTTGACGGTTGACGGTTGACGGTTGACGGTTGACGGTTGACTGTTGACTGTTGACTGTTGACTGTTGACTGTTGACTGTTGACTACGCTGGGTTTCGACTACGCTCAACC